>CAYMXZ010000078.1:0-14525 GCA_964394475.1 uncultured Caldithrix sp.
GCTGTACCCCACGCTCCCCAACTTCCATCTAATATCCCCGCTCCATCCTCATGATAAAATCGTGAGCATTGGCAATCCGGGCTGCTTCCATAACTTCTTCATCGGTGGCTTCTAAACGTCCATACCTGATATTCTCTTTGATAGAAGTGGAAAATAGTACCGTCTCCTGGGGCACCATGGCAATGAAACTTCGCAAACGCGGCAGGGGGAAAGTCCTGATATCTATGCCATCAATCAGGATTTGGCCGGATTGGGGTTGATAGAAACGGGGAATGAGATTAACGATCGTGGATTTTCCCCCACCACTTGGCCCCACCAGAGCCACCATTTGACCAGCTTTGACCTGAAAGGAAATATTTTGCAGTACCACACTTTTTTCATCATATGAAAAAGAGACATTGCGAAACTCAATATCTCCTCTGATTGAAGACGTTACCTGTGGGGTGGCTTTTCCATCATCTTCACTTTTCTCATCTAACAGCTCATAAATTCTTTTGGCGGAGGCCATTGCTCGTTGAAAAATAATATGCGAATCTCCCAATGCTTTTAAAGGCTTATACGCCATTACCACTAAACCAATAAACGTGATGAAGGTACCCAGGGTCAATTGTCCCAGGCTGATTTGCCAGGCACAAAATAGAACCATGAGTGCCATCCCCGTGGTGCTAAAAATTTCATTGAACGGTTTGAGTAAAGCCACCAGGCGAACAATCTTTAGCGAATAATCATAATTTTGCCGTGAGCGTTTTTGAAAATTAGATGATTCAAATTTTTCCCTGTGAAAGGCCTTCACGATTTTAATGGAGTTTATTTTCTCCGTCAGGAAAGAAGTAATATCTGCCACATTTACCGAAATATCATAACTCACTTTTCGAATCCGATCACCAAAATATTTAATGATGATACCAGCAAAGGGAAATACCATTAGTGAAAGCAGGGATAATTTCCAGGAAGTTAAAAACATGGCTGCCACATAAACGACAGTATAAATAACGTTTTGCGAGAATTGAACCAGAGAAGTCATCGAATTTTCTAATTGTAGCACATCGTTGCTGATGCGAGCGACAATATTGCCTGTTCTCTCTTTATCAAAAAATCTCATCGGTAGTAAGAGGATGCGATCGAATATTTCCTGCCGAATCTGCATTAAAAACTTCTGAGAAGTAGAATTCATCAAATATTCGCGCACGTAAACGAAAATCACTTTGAAAATAACCAGGACGATTACAGCGATCGCAAATAGAAAAATGAAATGAGTAATATCTGAGCGATTGCTGATATGAATCGTAAAGAAATGTATCCCTCCCCTTTTAATTTCTTGATGAAGGTAGAAAGATTCGCTGCTCCCTGCTTGATTTTGAATTTTGGTCAACACATCGAAGAAAATGCCACCAGATACGGCCATTAAGGTATCGCTGATACCCATCAGGGAGGTAGCGACTAATCCCCAGAAAATACGCCATTTATAGCGGAAAAAATAAGATATGAATCGTCGGGTGTTGCTCATTTTTTTCTCTCGGATATACAATTGAAAATGCTTTTCCCCCTATTAAAAATTTCTGATGTACAAGTTATTAAAATTTGTTCTAAAGGTAAAACAACATTTTTTATATATTACCCTCTAAACTATTTTCCATATCCTGGCGCTGTTCACCCCTCACAGGATTTGAAAACAAATTTTCATATTATCTGATATGGTTATTCTTTAAATTTTAGATCAGAAAACCAATAAGCGTGAAAAATGGATACAGTTAATAACTGGAAAATCTACATCAAAAATAATTTGTTGCATCCGCGAATCTTTAAATTCGCTGTCGTCGGCCTGAGCGGACTCTTGGTAAATATGGGATTATTATATTTTTTTACTGAATACCTGCGATTGATATACTGGATCTCCAGTATCATTGCCATCGAAATATCTATCATCAGCAATTTCTTTTTGAATGATTGGTGGACCTGGAAGGATCGTGAGAAAAAAAAATTTATCTATCGCTTTACTCAATATCATATTTCAGTGGGAATAACAGCGGTGGTAGCGAATTGGTTATTATTAGTTATTCTGACTGAAGTCTTCCACATTTATTATTTATTATCTAATCTGATCGGTATCATGGTGGGAACTCTGGCGAATTTTATTTTAAATGATGTATGGACCTTTGGAAAAATTTCCAGCAGAAAGGCTTAATATTCCGACAGTTGGCGTGATCGCTCTTCCACTTTAGCCCACACTCGCAAAAAATTATCTCCGCATATTTGCTGAATCTCCTGTTCAGAATACCCTCGATTCAACAATTCCAGAATAATTTCAGGATAGCTTGAGACGTCTGTTATTCCAACCGGCAGAACACCCACTCCCTCAAAATCCGATCCCAATCCCACGTGATTGATGCCCACTAAATTCACCACATGGTCGATATGATTCACCAGGTCAACGATAGTGCCTGGTCGAGCTGGATATTCATTTTTTAATTTTTCATAATATATTCTGGTGAGAGAATCCTGTTCGGTCAGATTATGGTCTATGACATATTGGGTAACCTTTTTTCGAATCATCTCCGCCCGCTGGCTGAATTCCTGGGTAAGAAAAAAAGAGCCAAAGGCAATCTGAATGACGCCCCCTTTGCGGGCAATGGCCTTGATCATTTCATCATCTAAATTGCGTTCAAAATTCGGAGTGAAAAAACGACAGGCGGAATGCGAAGCAATTATGGGTGCTTGAGAAATTTCAACAATCTGCCAGAAAGCCTGATCAGAAACATGCGAAACATCCACCATTATCCCCAGCTTATTCATTTCTTTAATCACTTCTGCTCCAAATGGACTCAACCCATTCCATAGTTTTTCGTCATCAAAGGAAGAATCACAGATGCGATTATTTTTTGAGTGAGTCAGGGTAATATATCGAATGCCTCTCTGATAAAAATGTTTTACATTCTCAATCTGATCTTCAATAGCCGCTCCGTTTTCAAGCCCGATTCCCAGAAGGATAATATTGGAAGAATAATATTTCTTAACCTCCGAGGTTGATCTAATCACCCGAAATTTTTCCGGCCACTTATTTTGTAGTTGGTAAATAATGTCAATTTGTTCATCTGCTTTGGCCTTTGCCCCACCTTTTTTCTGGAAATCTGCAGGCACAAAAGCGGCAAAAAATGCTACATTCAGACCACCCATTACCGCTCGTGGATAATCAAAGTGCCCTCGGTTTGTCAGCACCGAAATATCTTCAAAATTTTTACTTAAGCGGTAAGGGACATCGAGATGAGAATCGATGATAAGTATCTCATGTGCCATTCGGGTGGCCTGCATTAATTTTTCATTCCGGGAATTATCATCAGATTGGGATAATAATCTGATGACCATAAATAATACAAAAAGGGTTATCTGGATTTTCCTATACATGACGATAATTTATTTACTTCGATTATAAGTGAATATTTATCTGTTGCCAATAGTGCAGGAGATGCTGGTTAAAGATTTCTGGTTTCTCCAAATTGCTCAAATGAGCTGCTTCTTCAATAATTTCAAGCTTCGCCTGGGGAAGTATATCCAACATCTTTCTGGCATCTGCAACTGTCGTTAATTCATCTGAAGCTCCGGCAAGGAGTAATACAGGAAAATTCATATCTGCTAAAAGGTCAAAAGCTGCCGGGCGACCGGCCATCGCTTCCAAAGCGAAAATAATGCCTGGTATGGTCGATTCTTCCATAATTTTCCGCGTATATTTTATGAGTTGTTGATTTTCACGCTGAGTAATAGCAGTAAAAAATTTAAGTAGATGCTGGTCGAAGATCGTCGCAGGATCTCCTGTTTTTTTCAGATCTTCTATCATTCGAATTCTTCTTAATCGTCCAGCTTCATCATCGGCCGAGGCACGGGTATTTGCTAAAACCAAACCAGCAAAAAGTTCCGACCATTTCCGATAAAGAGCAAAGGCGACATAACCACCCATACTCAGACCAACAAAAATCGCTTTCGGAAGCCGTAGTTCTCGCAGTGTTTCCCCTACTTTCTCGGCATAAAATTCCATTTTGGCAATGTTCTTTCTATTTTCCGGAAGAGGACTCAGACCAAAACCAGGGTAATTCATCGCCAGATATTTTATATGATTATTATTTAAAAACTCTATTTGCGGTTCCCACATGCGCAGGCTTAGAGGAAAAGCATGCAGAAAAACAATCGGTATACCCGAAAACTTTTTCTCATCATGGATATTAGAGCGATATTGTAAGATCATTTCTTAAAACCTCAGATTGTGGAAATCGCTTTTTACAAAAAAACAGTATATCCTCATGTGACTGGGATTCCAGAAATTGAGTGCCGAGAATATTATCTCCCATGTTTTCGGCCAGGTCTTTTATATAACGACAGGCTTTATGGTATCGTCGCTGGACGATTTTTTGATCTGCCGTTTGGGCACTATGACGAGCCTGGGCACAAAGTGTAAGATATTTTATCCATGGGAAATCCCACTTTGTAGAGAGTGCTAAAGCTTTTTGTAAATATTTCTTAGAAGAAATATACTCCTTCCGCTTAAACTCAGCCACCCCTTTCAGATAGAAACCCGAGACACGATAACGAGGTATTCCTTCAGATGTTTTGAGTAAGCGGTGTATGACCCACAGAGCGGCCGTGGGACGATCCGCATGAATAAGCCAAACAGCCATATAAAATAAATAATTCAGATAGTCAATCTGACTAAAATTCTGGTTTAAAATTCTCTTTGCTTCGCTCAGCATTTGCCTTGATTTTTCCATTCGTTTATGACTTAGTTCATAATAACTAAGATACAATCTCACTAAAAAACCGAGATGGTTCTGGTGATGGACATTGGCCCACTGCTGCACTTCTTTAAGCAAATCAAAGGCTTTTAAAAAATTATGGACAAGAAGATAAACATGGCCAAGATGCAATTTAATTTCGTGAATTTGATCCAGATAATTTTTTTCAACAGCTATTTCCTGGGCTGAATGTAACATTCTTACCGCCGTTCCATAATGCGCCTGTTCCTTATAGACCAAAGCTAATTGAAGCAAGATGTGCACCTGAAGTTCAGGATGTTGCTCAACATATAACTCCTTACTTGCCTGGCTGAAATACCTTAGAACTAAAGACCATTTTCCTCTCTGTGCATATATTTCACTTAAATAAAAAGTTAACTGTAAGTTTAATTTAGGTTCATACAGGTCATTCAACAACTTTTCTAATGAATGGCATTTTGGCAATAAATTGAAGAAGATTCTGTTTTGTAAAAGTAAACTAATCTCATCATGAAATAAGATTGCTCTAAACTCTATTAGTTGGTCATATTTATCCACGGCTGCTTCAAATTCACGAATGATTTTTAATTGTTGTAGCCGATTCCCTTTCACTAATGTTTTCAATTTATCATAGAGGGAAGACAAATTAGCAGAGTGTTTCGCTTTTTGATAGAAAACAAAGGCTTTCCGGTAATAATGGATGGCTCGTGAAGGATGAGCTAAATTCACTTCAATATCCCCTGATAATTCATAGCACTGAGCAATAATATGAGGCTGGCTGTATTTTTTCACCCGCGTTTCGCGAATGAGATACCGTGCCTCATGAAAAGAGTCCATCTCAATCAGGACCCGGGCCATTTTTAAATTGATTTCCAACCATTTGACTTTTACTGATTCATCTCGCTCGAGATCCGTCTCAGAAAAAGTTCCGCGATATTTTTTCAACATTTCAAAAGCATTTTCATACATACCCAACTGAATATATAGATCTGCTAAATTTTCAAAAACCTCAGGAAGCCGAGAAATATAATTTCCAGCTGATTCAGCCGTTCTTACAAAAAAATAAAGACGGTCGATTGCTGGCAGAAATTTTTTATATTGATAAAAATAGTACCCCTCATTTTCCGCCAGTGTCATTGCTAATTGATTTTCTCCTGCACGATGCACAATATCCGATAATGGATATATTTTCTTGAATTTCCCCGCTAGCTGGAGCTGAGCAATCGTGATTAAAAGGTCTGCCCATTCTTCTGTGGGGATAGATTCTCTGATCCATTTCTTGAAATGAAGAGGTTCAACCACCAGACATTTTTCACCTTCATACCAAAAATATTTTAAAAATCCCAGAGCAATCCACTTATCTATGATTCTTTTTGATAAACCGATGTGCAATAAAATCAAGATAAAATCCTTACTTTGTAACGGTTCATCTAACAAAGCTGTTACCGCCAGAACTTTTCTGGCAATAGGGTCTTCCATCTGATAGTACAGACAGAAAATGTCATCCCACGATTCAGGCACTTTTAATTTTTGCAACTTTTTAAGATGAATGATCTCCGGTTGCTGATGATCAAGAATAGACTGGTATAAACTATGAAGCAACAGGGATACTTTTAGTGGAATACCGCCGGTTTTAAGATAACAGTGGTTGGTAATAAGTCGCGCGTTGAGCACCGAGGTTCGCAAAGATTTTTGAATAGCCTTTTCCATCGATTGAATGGAAAGCTTGGTTATTAAAATTTCTTTTGCTCCTGAAATGGTGCGCTTGAACGGATCATCCGCATCACGAGAATATATAATCTGTATCGGCAGATTGTTAAAATTGAGCAGAAATTTCTGCAGGTTTTCAAAATCAGCCTGTGGAATATGATCAATATTTTTCAGGATAATAATCATGGAGTTTTTATCCGGAATCGATGCCAGTAATTCAAGATATATTTCCAGATACCAATCTTCTTTCTTACCAAAATTATGGTGAAGTTCCCCCAGTTTTTGCTGGATATATTTTTGCTGTTTTGCGGAAAATCGCCGCAGGAAATTTTGAAAGAAAGGTTGCTGATTTATAACATATTGAAATGAGCTGGCGAAGAATGAGTCTACGCTGAATTCCTGAAATGAAAAATCCAGATGGTTGAGAACAAGTTTAGTTTCACCTAATGCGTCCAGGTAAAGCTGAATGGCATCATGTTTACTGATTCCTTTCTCGCCGCTAAAAACGAGATGAACACATTTCTTCTCAGAAAAATGAAGCGCGAGACTCTTAATCTCTTCAATCACTTGAGGATTGAACCAATAATTTTCCACCACGATCCGCCTTCAGATACTGCTATTTATTTTTCTGCAACATCCGTTAAACAAAACTTATGGTTTTCAGGTATGGTAAAGATGAAAATTACATTTTTTTCTGCAAGTTCTATTTTATCGATCGATTTCCTGTAAGACAGCGGTAAAATGCCGCAGAAATGGAGGTTCATAAATGACTTTTAATCCTTTTAACTGATCGATTTTCTTAGCGATCCTTAATACAGCGTCAGCCACATAATCCAGATGAGATGAAGTGTAGACCCGGCGAGGGATGGCCAGTCGCACCAGCTCTAATTCTGGATAGATCCAGCGGCCGTTCTTAGGATTTTTTTTCGCAAACATCAAACTCCCAATTTCCACGGCTCGGATGCCGGCTTCTCGGTATAAAGCGACGACCAGAGCTTGTGCAGGAAATTGAGATTGAGGAATATGAGAAACAAACTTTTTTGCATTAAGGTAAACGGCGTGACCTCCAATGGGTCGAACGACCGGAATCTGGGCGTCCAGTAGCCGATTCCCAAGATAAGCAGTATGAGCGATACGATAAGCAAGATAATCTTCCTCCAAAACTTCTTTCAGTCCACGAGCGATCGCTTCCAAATCCCGACCGGCTAATCCTCCATAGGTGGGAAATCCCTCATGCAAAATGAGCAAATTTTGTAAACGTTGATAAAGTTTTTCATCACGCAGAGCAATAAATCCACCGATATTTACTAGCGCATCTTTTTTCGCGCTGACCCAGCATCCATCAGCATAGGAAAACATTTTTCTGACGATGTCTTTGACCTTCAAATGTTGATAGCCTGCTTCACGTAATTTTATGAAATACGCATTTTCGGCAAAGCGCGCTGCATCCAGGAAAAATAACAGCTTGTTCCGGCGACAAAAATCTGATATCTGACGAATGTTTTCCATCGAGACTGGCTGGCCGCCGCCACTGTTATTTGTAATAGTGAGACAGACCAGAGGGATTCTTTTTTTACCGTAGCGCGAAAATATATGTGATAATTTTTGTAAATCAAGGTTGCCTTTAAAAGGATAATCTGCTTCGGGATCTAATCCTTCATCGATCACACAATCTTCTGCTCTGGCACCCAGATATTCAATGTTAGCCCGGGTTGTATCGAAATGAATATTACTGGGGACCACGCTGTTTTTTGATAACAGGGTGGAAAACAAAATATTTTCCGCCGAGCGCCCCTGATGAGTTGGGATAACGAATTCAAAACCCATAACATCTCTGACAGTGTCCTGCAGATGGAAAAAATTCCGGCACCCGGCATAAGATTCATCTCCTGTCATTAAACCCGCCCATTGATTATCACTCATCGCCGAGGTTCCGGAATCAGTTAGAAGGTCAATAAAAACTTTCTCAGCCGGCAATTTGAATACGTTAAAACCCGCTTTCTTAATGAGGGTTTCTCTTTCTTTCCTGGTCACCAATCTCACCGGCTCAACTACTTTCATGCGAAAAGGTTCAATCGGTCTTTTCATAAATTTTCCTTCCAGAAAAATAAAAAGTATGCCTTAGGTATTGCTGATTAGAACGTGGTGAGTACAGTTGGTACAAAAGTTAAAAGACCATCTAAAAATCACATCCACCGCTCAAGTACTTTTTTTAGTTTATCCATTGAAAATGGTTTGGCTAAAAAAGATGCTCCGTCTCTGTTCAGAATCTGATTTAACTCATCGGTAATGTTAAAACCGCTGGTAAAAATAATTTCCCCTTTATACTGAGGATACTGCGCAATGATTTCTTGATATAAATCTATTCCAGAACTATCAGGTAAGGTAAGATCGATAATTAAAAAATTGAACTGATCCTGCGCGATCATCTCTTTTGCCAGACCGGCACTTTCTGCCACCTCACTTTGAAATCCAAATACCTCCAGCAGACTGACGAATACTGAAGCCAGATCTGGCTCATCCTCAATAATCAATACCTTTTTCTTCACTTTATTTTCCATTGCACCAGTGGTTTAGATTCTATCCTCAGATTTATATTTCAAGTGGATCGTTCCTTCTATTTCTCAAATTTATTGAATATACATTGATCATATTATCAAAGTTACCGCTATTTTATTTTTCAAACGATACGTGCCTGCTCAGGAAATCCATCCAATTTTTAGTACCGGATATTGATATTTAGCACTGCTATGACGCTAAGTTATTTGAAGACGGTGCTTTAAAAAAATAAAGATATTGTATCAATAAGGTTCGCTTCAAAGGATTGACAATTTTTTGAGTAAATCCATTCACAGATGAATAGGCTCGAACAAATTCCACAGTAGATTTACATCACGAACAGAGCTGGTAATTTGTTTTTTATCGACAGCATGATAAAAATCTACCTGTTTCTGAAAGAAGGAATTTTTTTATTAATCAAAAAAATTCCCTTCTCTCCTCTTCCGAGCAAAATAAATTGCTTCAGGGAATCGTGCCAAATTCAGCCAGAGTTGTGAGTGGTGTATTTCACTTTACCCACTATAGCTATCCGTTTGATCTTTTTCGCCGGTCGCTTTTTTGTCTTCTGGAATCCGTTTATCTTTGGGCGATTCTTCTTTGGTTACATCCAGTTCACTTTTAATATTCTGAGTCGCATTTTTGAATTCATTGATAGAGCGCCCCAGAGATCGAGCGAGTTCCGGAAGTCTCTTGGCACCAAATAAAATGAGAATGATTAAAAATATTACCAATAATTCAGGCGGACCTATACCAAACATAATTCACTCCTTCATTTAAAAGTTTACTCATCCCATCAGTTCGATGGAGTTATTGCGCATAACGTAAAAAATATGCGGCAATTCCAATTCCAATTACACTGATTATATTAATTTTAAAACTAAAGCCAATGGTAAACGTGAACACGATTAAATTGAGAGTAGCCGGACCCACACTGAAGTGGGCCGCCCGAATGAAAAAATCTTTCACGACCCCCGCAGGTAAAGCAAAAGCCAACACTTCTCCTAACGCACTTCCAATAAAGGCACCAAACAATAACATCAGAAAGATCCAGCCTAGGCTTTTTCGACGCATGGCAGTCATTCTCCAGCTATTAATGATTCAAATATCATTCGACCATCTTGCGAACCCAGGAGTAATTCAACCGCTCTCTCTGGATGGGGCATCATTCCTAAAACATTCCCTTTTTCATTAATGATACCCGCAATATGGTCAATAGATCCATTGGGATTAAATTCTTCACTTAAATCGCCAGTAGCCGAACAGTAGCGAAAAGCAATCTGTTGATTATCGATGAGACGTTTCAATCCATCCGGATCAATAAAATAATTGCCCTCCCCATGAGCAATAGGAACGGATAGCACCTGATTCTCTTGCAGTTTTCTGGTAAAAATGCTTTTACAATTTTCATGGCGAATATAAACATGCTTACACAGGAAACGTAAGTTTTGATTCCGTCGAAGAGCCCCCGGCAATAATCCGCTCTCGGTAAGAATCTGAAATCCATTGCATATACCCAATACCGGTTTACCACTTTTAGCGAATTTAATAACCTCGCTCATAATAGGAGAAAAGCGGGCAATAGCTCCGGCACGTAGATAGTCTCCATAGGAAAATCCTCCCGGTAAAACGACCGCTTCGTAGGTATGGAGAGAATGATCCTGATGCCAGATGAAATGAACATCATCCCCCGCTACCAATTTCAACGCGTAATACATATCATGATCGCAATTTGATCCCGGAAAAACGACCACTCCAATCTTCACGTTATTCCTCAATTATTTCGTAAGTATAATCTTCAATAATAGGATTTGTTAATAATTTTTTACATGCCTGTTCGATTTTCTTCTCCGCTTCCGCTCGGTTTTTCTCAGCCATGTTAAATTCAATGAGTTTGCCAATTCGCACATCCTGGATAGTGTGGAAACCCAGGTGATGCAGGGCATTATTCACTGCCTTACCCTGGGGATCGAGTATACCACTCTTCAAACGTACTTTCACCGAAACCTTCATAGTCGATATCCTTGTTTATTCAGTACTCTTGACACCTTCGCCTCGCAATATTTGTCGGGCAAGATTCAAAGGGCCAGACAAGACATAGAGAGTAACCAGAGGGAAAAAAGCCTCTTGCGGAAAAATGATTACCAACAGAACTCCTCCCATGACGACAATAAACTTATTCCGATTTTGTTTGCCGCTTTGTAGAGAAAAATTGGGAAATGTCTCATAGCGAATTGTGGTGACCATGAGCACACTTAAGGTGATGACCAAAAATAGACAAATTTTTTCCCACCGTAAATATCCCCAAAAGTGAAAATTAAAAACCAGGAAAGTGGCCAGGGTTACCGCCGCCGTGGGAATGGGCAATCCTTCGAAATACTCTTTCCTGAATCCTTTTAAGCGAATGTTGAATCTGGCCAGGCGGATCGAACCAAAAATTAATGGTCCAATACTGATTAATATTCCCAAAATTCCCCAGTGAATAAAAACCGATTTATAGATCAAGACGGATGGAGCCATCCCAAATGATACCACATCCGCCAGAGAATCATATTCCACTCCAAAATGTGAATCCGTTTTGGTCAATCGGGCTATCTTCCCATCCAGGGTATCCATGACGGCAGCGGCCACAATAAGCCAGGCTGCTTGAATAAATCTCCCACCGGTACTGAGAATAACCGACAGATAGCCACAAAAAAGATTAGCTACCGTAAAAGCGCTTGGAACCCAATTCGTTTTCACTTTCACCGAAAGACTCCTAATATGGATTCTCCTCCCTTTACGGAATCTCCCAGCTTAACTTTTAGCTCCACTTCCTCTTTTAAAAAATAAACGTCCACTCGTGAACCATATCGAATCATACCCATACGCGCCCCGGCCTGGGTGTGATGACCTTCCCGTAAGTCACACACGATACGACGGGCAATAATACCAGCAATTTGGGTAAACATAATTTTATGACCATTTGCATCCACAATACCAATAGCCGTTTGCTCGTTTTCTAATGAAGCTTTTTCTTTGAAAGCGGGGCGAAACGAACCTCTGAGATATGCAAAATATTCAACTCGGCCTGAGATGGGTGAACGATTAACATGGACATTAAAAACGGAAAGAAAAATGCTTAATCTTACCACCTGGCGGTGAAAAAAATTATCTTCCTTCACCTCCATAATCTGTATCACTTTTCCATCGGCTGGGGATAAAATAAGTGTGGAATCAGCCGGAGTCTTCCTTTCTGGATCGCGAAAAAACAACATATTAAAACTGCTGAAAATTCCGGTAATAACCGCCATCCATATATAGAAAGGATGTTTTATAACAAGATGTAGAACCAACAGAAGCAAAAAGACCACCCAGGATCCAATCACTATGCCGTAGCCATATTTCGTTATTGGTATTATAGGTTATTTCTCCTTCATTTGAGTAACATCTCATGCAATTTATGATACACCTGTTTGGCATTTTCGGCATTGATGATATAGGTCTTCTTATCTAACTTTCCTTCTCTGGTAATCCCCCACAAGCAGATAGTGTCAGGAGAGATTTCATCACCAATCATAACCTGATTTCCGAACTTGCCAAATTCTAAGGTAAAATTCGTCAACGAGAAATTTTTCCGTTGAAAAAGCGACCGCAGAACCGCATTGGTTTTGGTACCAATTCGAATAATCGCTCCCATGTCATTTCGATCACATAAACCCAAGGCATAGGCGTGATAATCATTAATCATAGGATTTTTCAGATCGGCATTTTTCAAGTAAAATTCAATCACAGGCGTTTCTAAAATTGTTCCCTCGCTGATCCCCAGGCGCTTGGATAAACTCCCACTGGCAATATTCCAGATCATCATCTGCAGGGGTATCATTTGTAATTTTTTCACTTGCAGAACCCGATCGCTCAGGCGCTTTATAAAATGGGTAGGTATGTTGTAGCTGTGGAGATATTCAAAAATATAACTGGTGATTTCGGCATTGATAACTCCTTTGCCTTTTAAAGAAGTTTTCCGCGGGGTATCCAGAGGCAGGATATCTAAAAATTCCATCTGCAGCTGCCCTTCTTGATCACCCTTGTACAGAACTTTTGTTCGACCTTCTACCAATTTCTCCGTTGTCTTCACGTCATCCTCCGGCCTTAAATAAGATTAAGTTTATTAAAAATATAATTTACATTTTTTAATCGATTTTCCAAATTACAAATTGAATCAATTTCCTGCGGCGATAAATACCTGACTACATCAGGATCATTTTGCAAAACTTGCTTGAAATCCCTGTCGGTCTCCCAGACCATCATCGCATTTTTTTGTACAATCTGATAAGCGACTTCGCGGCTCATCCCTTTCTCAATCAATCGTAATAAAATCGGTTGGGAATAGATCAACCCTCTGGTCTTCTCCAGATTTTTCTTCATATTTTCTGGATAAACAGTCAATCCTTTCAAAATCTGAATCATCTTATGCAGCATATAATAAATCGTCATGGTGGCATCCGGAATAATTACTCTTTCAACGGAAGAATGAGAAATATCCCGTTCATGCCAGAGGGTAATATTTTCCATGGCAGTAATGGCAAAACCGCGCAGTAATCTGGCCATTCCGCTGATCCGCTCACAAATAATCGGATTTTTTTTATGGGGCATGGCCGAGGATCCTTTCTGACCTTTTCCAAAAGGTTCTTCAACTTCCAGGACTTCCGTTTTCTGTAAATGCCGAATTTCAGTGGCAATTTTTTCGAGATTAGCAGCGATTAAGGCCAGCACATTCATGTATTCTGCATGACGATCACGTTGAATAATCTGGGTAGAAATGGGGTCTGGTTTTAAACCTAATTTTTGACAAACGTACTCTTCCACCCGGGGATCCAGATGGTCATAGGTTCCAACTGCTCCGGAAATCTGCCCCACCGAAACCGTTTCAATGGCATTCTTCAGACGGTCAATACTGCGAAGCGTATCGCTGTACCACAGGGCTAACTTCAAACCAAAAGTAATCGGTTCGGCATGGATACCATGGGTCCGACCAACCATCACCGTGTTTTTATATTTAACTGCCTGGAGGCGTAGAATTTCTTTCAGTTCTTCCAGTTTCTTAAGAATCAGCTCCCCGGCCTGCTTCATTTGCACCGCCAGGGTCGTATCCAAAATATCGGAGGAAGTCATACCAAAATGAATATAACGTGAACTCGGTCCCACATATTCTGCCACATTTGTCAGGAAGGCAATTACATCATGCTGTACGGTTTCTTCAATCGCTAAAATTTTTTGCACATCGAAACGAGCTTTCTCACGGATTTCTTTTACGGCTTCGCGCGGAATAGTTCCTAAATCTGCCTGGGCTTCACAGGCTAAGATTTCAATTTCCAACCAAATCCGATACTTATTTTCATCTTCCCAGATTCGGCTAATTTCGGGCAACGAATAGCGCGCAATCATGAGCTACCTTAATTCTAAAAGTTTCATATTTATTTTTTGCTCTTTTTTATCTCTGATAATCAAAAACTCGAT
>CAYMXZ010000079.1:0-14386 GCA_964394475.1 uncultured Caldithrix sp.
GCTCATGCGCCTACTGCATACCTTGAAGGGATCGTCTTCAATGGTTTATCAGGATGAAATGGAAAAATTAGTACATGCCTGTGAGACGCTCATCGAAAATCACAAGAAGGAGGGTAAGCCACTCTCTCCCGAAAGTTTCGATCTATTATTTGCACTGGTGGATGAAGTAGAATTCATGTTACAGGCACTGACCGATCAGAAAAAAATAAAGACAAAAAATTATACTCACCTGCTGAAAAGATTACAGGCGTATTTACCATCCGGAACAGAAGAAGAAGCGAGTGTTATGGAAAAAGTGGAAACCCCCGCAGGTGTATCTGAGGAATTTGTAACCATCACGGATGAGGTTGAATCTCCAGAAAAGGTGACCGATCCCCATATCCGATTAAAAGTAAAGCAGATGGATCAGCTGCTCAATGAAGCCGCCGAATTGGTGATCAACAATAATCAGTTTAAAAAACAGATTGAGCGTTTTAAGAATTTTTTACCACGGTTGGATTTAGAGAAGAAAAATTTACAGACTGTTCTGGGACAGCTGGATAAAGTTGTTCGCGAACAGGATCGGATTTTGTCCATGCTCAAAGCGGGTTCGCAAGCCTTACCTTCGGTTGAAGAATCTCAGAAAGCCTATTTTGATAATCTGAAACTGATCACCGAGCACCTGCATAAATTTCAATCTAATTTTTTACAGGCTTTACAGGGAATAAAGGAATCGGGAAAATTTTACGATGAGCAATTGCAGAAAATTTCCCGTCTGAGCAATCAGATTCATGATGAAATCATTCAGGCCCGTCTGGTGCCGATCAGCATCCTGTTTGATCGTTTTCATCGGCCACTGCGTGACATTGCTAAAAAACTGGGTAAAAAAATCAGACTGTTTATCGAGGGAGAAACTACTGAAATTGACCGGGTCATGGCTGAGGATTTATATGAGCCGGTGCTGCACATTTTGCGCAATGCGATTGATCACGGTATAGAACCGCCTGAACAGCGGCGCAAGGTAGGAAAAGCAGAAGAGGGCTTGATAAAGATTTCGGCTATTCAGGAGAGAAACTCGATTACGATCACTATTGAAGATGATGGGCGGGGGATAGATGTGGAGGCCATCCGTCGGCGGGTCGTAGAATTAAAGTTACTCACTCCCGAACAGGTCAATAAGCGCTCGGATCAGGAGATGTATCAGTTCTTAATGTATCCGGGTTTTTCCACGGCCAGTAAGGTAAGTGCACTAAGCGGACGGGGCATTGGTCTGGATGTGGTGCGCAATCAAGTTCAGAAATTAAAAGGTGATTTGCGGATCTATTCGCAATCCGGAAAATTCACCCGCTTTATGATCAAGGTGCCTATCTCGATTACCGTTACCCAGGCCATGCTGGTCGAGATTAATAAGAATTTATATGCCATCCCTCTGATGCAGGTTGAAGAAACTCTGACCATCGGACAGGAAAATTTAATCCTGAAAGGTGATGGATATGTGATCCGTCAACGAGGCAGCGAAATTCCGGTAATCAAAATGTCCAATCTGCTTTCATTACACCGGGCCGCTGAACAATCCAGCACTCGAGCGGTGGGTTTACCGATTATTATTGTGCAGGATGAGGGGAGAAAGGCAGCCTTATTAGTGGATAAAATTTTACATCGGGAGGAAATTTTAATTAAATCTCTGGGGCAGATTTTGCAGCGAGTGAAATATGTAATGGGCGGTTCCATTCTGGCCGATGGACGAGTGGTGCTGGTTTTGGACATACCGCAAATAGTCTATAGCTCGCTGGGATTAAAAGAAAAGGATGTGGTCTTAAAGGTCGAAGATGTCAAACGATTGGAGGAGGAGATTTCCTATTCGCAAAAGAAAGTAAAGGAAGTGGTAATAGAGAAACGGCTGGTAAGAGGACGAAAGCCGCTGGTGCTGGTAGTTGATGATTCGCTCAGTGTACGGAAATTTTTGTCGGGGATGCTCAGCAAGCATGGGTATGAAGTTGAAGTGGCAAAGAGTGGTTCGATGGCTATCGAGTTGTTAAATCAGAAAGAATTTGATGCGGTGATCACCGATCTGGAGATGCCACAGGTTTCCGGTTATGAATTAATTGAGCAGATTCGTTCCGATCCTCATTGGGAGAAATTACCGGTCATCGTTCTGACCGGCCGGGCCAGCAAACATATTGAACAACACATTTCGCTGTTAGGTGCAAATGAGTTTGTGGTGAAACCATTTAAAGAATCAGATCTATTAAATAAACTGAGTCGTTACATCGAATTTTAAATGGAAAAAAATGAAGGCAGGTAAAAGAAGAGTCGATAATAATAGATGGTGTTTATCTGTACATTGAAAGGGATATGATAAAAAAGTTTTGTTTAATATTCATTGTTGTGCTTGTTTCAATTTCACTGGCTCAAAATTATTTTTCGGGAGAAATCCTACGAAATACCCGATGGTCAGGTGAGGTGTATATTAATGGAGATGTGACAGTGCCGCAGGGTGTTATTCTTACCATTGCTCCCGGTACCCGCATTTATTTTAAGCCCAAAACGGATGTTCTAAAAACCGGAAAAGATCGGGAGCGCGCCGAATTGAATATCAACGGCATGGTGCTGGCAAAAAGCAATTCCATATCTACACCTATCCTTTTTACCTCAGAGTCAAAAACACCGCAGATGAACGATTGGTACGGCATCACCATCAAAAATTTTTACGATCAGTCGATTTTGCAGAACTGCATTGTTGAATATGCCTATAAAGGTATTACCTGTTACGGAAGTTCTCCGATCATTTCCGGAGGGGAAGTGCGATACAATTACCATGGGGGTATCAGCTGTGAAGTCAAAGCCGCTCCAGTCATCACGAATGTACTTTTAATGGGCAATGGCTTTGCCGGTATAAATTGTGAATTGGCTTCTAATCCGATTATCAGCGGTTGCACGATTTCTGAGAATATTTACGGGGTAATTATTTTCAGTAAGTCACTCCCTGACCTGGGAACCCTCCCACTGGATGGGAAGAAAAGCAGGGGTGAAAACCATATAACGAATAATTTTGAATTTGATGTCTACAATCATTCAAATAATCCAGTGAATGCTCAGAATAATACGTGGAGTGTAAGCAATCCCAGGGAAGTTCCAAGATTCATCTATGACAAAGCGGATAATCCAGCTTATGGTGATGTGATATATTCGCCTCTTTTTACACCGCCGTCTATTATTCAACCGCCACCGATCATTGCGGCTGCCACTCCCCCGCCAGCCAATATTCCGACAGAATCAGCTGTTACACAGGTTTCGGAAACACCCGATTCGTCGTCCACTGAAGTCTCTCAGGAGTTAACACCCACCGCTGCTGAGCAAACTGTTCCGGATACTTTTCCCCGGCTTTTAACGACTTTAACCACTTCCGCGCTGGCAATTGAAGACTTATCACCAAACGAAAGCTCACCTGTTTATAGTGCACCTCCTGCGGAGGAACCAGTGATTCAGGAACCCGTATTAGAAAATTTTCTGGATAGTGGGAAACGACAATATCTCCGACGAGCACAACCAGAATATCCCCGTATTTATCTTCAGACCGGTACCGAAGGGGATGTATTAGTTCAAGTGATCGTCAATGAACAAGGTAATATAGAAGATTACCGGGTGTTAAAGTCTGACGGTGAATTGTTTACCGAGGCTTCGCTGACAGCGTTGAAAAAATTTCAATACAAACCTGGCACTCTAAATGGAAAGACTGTCAAATATAAAGTGATTGAACGTTTTCGCTTCAAGCTGAACAAATCCCAATGAGAGTTAAAAAAAAGAATTATTTAATCGGAATAGCCGGAAATATCGGAGTAGGCAAGACAACCCTTACTCGACATCTGGCCGAACGATTGAAATGGAAACCATTTTATGAGAGCGTTATTGATAATCCCTATTTGGATGATTTCTACCGCGACATGCGTCGCTGGAGTTTTAACCTGCAGATTTATTTTTTAGCGCATCGATTTCGCTCGCAAAAGGAGATTGCCGACCTCGGACAACCGGCTATTCAGGATCGCACGATCTATGAGGATGTGGAAATTTTTGCGAAATCCTTATATGAACAGGGATATATGCCGGAAAGGGATTATCATACCTACCGACAGCTTTTCAATGATATGGTACAATTCCTGCGTCCACCAGATCTGATCATCTATTTGCAATCTTCGGTTAAAACGCTGGTGCAACGAATTCAATCTCGGGGAAGAGATTTTGAAAAAACTATTTCTCCTGACTACCTCGAATATTTGAATCTGGCTTATGAAAAATGGATGAAGGAAGCGAAAGAAAAGTTTAACATCTTAACAGTGAATGCTGATGAGGTTGACTTTATAAAACATCATGACAAGTTTGAGCAACTGGTCGCCACCATCCGTGAATATTGTCCGTAAACCACATATACTTTTTATCAGCTACTACTTTCCCCCCATGGGAGGCGGGGGAGTGCAACGCATTCTGAAATTCTTAAAATTCTGGGATTATGAACAGTTCCAGGTGTCGGTTCTAACCGTCAAGCCAAGTTATTTTTATGTGGAAGACCAGTCATTAACACAGGATCTTCCCCCTCAACCTCAAGTTTTTCGCAGCGGGAGTCTGGACCCTTTCCGATTAATGTTCATCTTGAAAAAAATATTTACTCCGACCAGAGATAGAACATCGGTAACCAACAGGGAAAGTGGCGGATTTATCCGCCGCTGGGCAAACTTTCTCTTTTTACCTGACAGCCGTATCCTCTGGTTGCCGTTAGCGGTTTTAAAAATCTGGAAAATCCATCGCCGGCAACCGATTGATTTACTGCTGGCCAGTCTGCCACCATTTAGCACCGGCTTGATTGCCAAAACGGCCGGTAAACTTTTCGCGATTCCTTATCTGCTGGATTTTCGCGATTCCTGGACTGATAATCCCTATCTGCCGGTGCCCACTGGTCTGCATAAAAAGATTCAAACTATTTTGGAAAAAAATACCATTCGTCGAGCAGCGGGATGTGTGTTTGTGAATCCAGCTCTGCAAGATTTTTATATCTCAAAAATTCCGGCGCTGAAAAATATTCCTTCTACGGTAATCCGAAACGGCTATGATCCGGATGATTTTCAGGTGAATGGAGCAGAAGGGCAGGCGGCTATTGAAAATTATCTCCAGATTGGTGTTATGGGAACAGTATATTCCCAGGGAAACGCACCATTACCTTTATTGGAAGCACTTACCTTCATCCAGCAAGAGGAGAAAGAAGCGGGACAGAAATTGCGGCTGGTCTTTATCGGTAAATGGGTGGGTGAATTCCTGAAGAAGATCAAAGAGCATCCCTATAGTCATCACATATCGTTGATAAATTACTTACCCCATCGGCAGGCGCTGGCCTATGCGAAAAGTCTTGATGCCCTGGCATTAGCAGTGCAGAGTGATCTGCCGGGAAGCGCTCAGGTGACTCCAGGAAGAATCTATGAATACCTCTATCTTCAAAAACCGATATTGGCCATGTGTGCACCCGCAGGGGATCTGGCCTGGTTGATTCGCGAATGTCAGGCCGGGGAAGTAGTTGATTATCACCATGTGAGCGAATTGGTCGATGTTCTTAAAAAATGGATGAAAGATCCGGTGGCTATGAAGGCGAATTATACTTTTCAGAATCTCGAGCAATTTCATCGCCGACTGTTGACAGTTGAAATGATGAAGTTTATCAATCGATTACTGTCAACAGCTTCCTCCTCATCTGTTTCCGCTAAACAATCGTGATTTAGTTTAGCTCACCAATCTTCTTTTCCACTTCTCGTAAAATCCGATTTGACTGTACCAATTCGATAGCGGCAGAAATATGCGGATACAGCGGTTGATCGGTAGCGATAAATGGTATATACTTACGCAGCACCTCATAGGCTACCCGTGTGCCTTTTCCAAAAAGAGATTCAGCCGATTTATTTCCGGATTGTTTTTTCCGGAAATCCAGCGCCTGGGCGGCATATAGAAATTCGATAGCCACCACTTTTTGAACATTCCGCAGAATCGCCGCGGCTTTGCGCGCCGCAATCGGTGCCATGCTCACATGGTCTTCCTGATTTTCACAGGTGGGGATAGAATCGACACTGGCAGGATGAACCAGGGTACGATTTTCAGCGACCAGGGAAGCAGCAGTATATTGTCCCAGCATCAGTCCGCTTTCCAGACCGCTGTTCTCAATCAGGAAAGAGGGCAATCCATTATTGAGAGTTTTATCGGAAAGCCGAAAAATGCGTCTCTCCGCAATGCTGCCCACTTCACATAATACCATGGCCAGTAGATCGGCAGCAAAAGCGATGGGCTGAGCATGAAAGTTGCCTCCTGATAAGGATTTATTTGCTTCGGCCAGCTCCGGGATAATGACTGGATTATCGGTAGTGGAATTGATTTCAATGTAGAGAACATTTTTAATATAATCCAGCGCACTGCGCACTCCGCCCATCACTTGTGGATGGCAACGCAGGCTGTAGGCATCTTGAACCCGTTCCGGAAAACAGTCAATCAATTTACTCTCTTTAATCAGACGACGGATGTTACGGGCAGTGTGAATTTGTCCCGTATATGGCCTCAGGGCATGCAGTTCGTCACGATAAGCCGCTGATATTCCCTGCAGGGCTTCCAGCGACATGGCCATGGCGATATCCGCCTGCTTTACCAGTTGTTCGGCTTCGTACAGCGCGATTGCCAGAAGAGCGGTGGAAATCTGGGTGCCGTTTGTTAAGGCCAATCCCTCCTTAGCTTCCAGAATCAGGCGGGGGATGCCAGCTTTCCTCATGGCTGTTTTACCGCTGCTCAATTCCCATTCTTGCTTTTTTCGATTGTAAAAATAAGCCAAACCGCTTTGCTGCTCTTTATCTTCTTTCGCCCCGCGGCTCAGCACCAGACCCAGATGAGAGAGTGGAGCAAGATCTCCACTGGCACCTAAAGAACCCTGAATCGGAATCCAGGGGACGACTCCTTTTTCCAGCATGTGGATCAAAGTATCAATAAGGATCGGCCTCACGCCGGAATATCCCTTCGCAAAAGTATTGATTCGCAATATCATCGCCGCCCGCACAACTTCAACTGGAAAAGCTTCTCCGGTCCCCGCGGCATGACTCATGATCAAATTTCTCTGCAGCTCTTTTAGATTTTCCCGACTGATGGAGACCGTTGCCTTGGAACCAAAACCCGTATTGATTCCATAAACTACCGGCGTTCCTTGCCGTTGAATTTTTTCCACCCATTGCCGACTTTTTAGAATTTTCTGTTTAGATTTCGAGGCGATAGTAAAACGAGTATTCAGATTATATACAGAATAGATAAGTGAATCGAGAGTTAAACTATTTCCGTCCAAAGTGAGAATTTGTGTGGCTGATTTCATAGCGGGTTTTCTGTCCTGATTTTTTCGTTAAAATTCAATAGATTCATCCAGCGGTGCAAGGAGATTTTAATTCTCTATGTCCATTTTTCAATTTTCTACAGATATAGTTTTTCAACGAAGATATCAACAAAATTTCAAAATACCCTGCATGTTCCATTTCCCTCTCCCGAGAAATATTTGAAAGTTAAATGGATCACTCGATAAATTCGCTGACTTCACCTTCACATTGACAAATTTTTTAAAATTTATTAAAATGTGTCATCATCTCAAACGGCAACTTATTGGAGGTAAGGCTCCATCGTTCTTTTGCTCAAATAGAAATACCTTCGTATGATAAAGCAGAAAGACATTTTGAAGATGTAAAAATATTTATCTAAATTGTATCTTGATAGTCATAATCAGGAAAAGGAAATATGATGAGACAATTGATACTTTTTATTTTAACCGAAATCATATTTTTTTCTCAATTTCTACTTGCTCAGTTACCTGATACGCTATGGACAAAAACCTTTGGTGGAACCAATATTGATGTTGGATATTCGGTTCAACAAACCGCTGACGGCGGATTTATCATTGCCGGTTACACCCGTTCGTTTGGACTGATGAGTGGCCGCAATGTATGGCTAATTAAAACCGATGCGTGGGGGAATGAACAATGGAATAATACCTTTGGTGGTGATAATGACGAAGAAGCCTATTCAGTTCGACCAACCAGTGATAGCGGGTATATTCTTACCGGGTATACCAAATCGTTTGGTCTGGGAGGAAACGATGTGCTGTTAATTAAAACTGATAGTTCTGGAAATTCTCAGTGGATCAGGACTTTTGGGGGTGCTCAGGATGATGAAGGTTACTGTTTGACACTGGACCATGATGGTGGTTATGTGATTGCCGGAGCTACTTCTTCATCTGGTGCCGGCAGCCGGGATGTGTTTTTGATAAAAACCGATGAGACCGGGAATCAGGTATGGAGTCGCACGCTGGGTGGAATGAGTTCTGACGGTGCCCGCTCGATTCAGAAAACCTCTGACGGTGGTTTCATCATCACCGGATGGACCTTTTCCTACGGTCCGGGTTTTGTGGGAAATGCCTGGCTGGTTAAAACAGATTCATCCGGTAATCTACAATGGAGTCAGGCGTTCGGAGGAAGTGATGTGGACCGGGGATACTCCGTTCAAGAAACAACTGATGGCGGATATATCTTCACCGGATATACGGCCTCCTATGGAGCGGGTCTGGATGACTTATGGTTAATCAAGACTAATAGTATTGGTAATTTACTTTGGAATAAAACCTTTGGCGGATCAGGCAGAGATTATGGTCATTATGTGCAACAGACCATGGATGGTGGATTTGTGATCACTGGTTATACCCTCTCTTCTGGGGCGGGAGGAGATGATCTCTGGCTGATCAAAACCGGCGTAGGCGGTGATGAAGAATGGAAAACTACCTATGGAGGTGCCCAATCTGATGTGGGTTATGAAGTACACCAGATCGCGGATGGCGGATATATCGTGGTGGGGCACACCCTCTCTTCCGGGGCCGGTGTGCACGATGTTTTTCTTATTCGACTTGCACCTCCCGCGGTACCGCTTTTCGCAGTGATTCCAGATTCACTCTGGTTTGGCAGCATCGTCGTCGGTGATACCTTGCTCGATAGCCTTCAGGTGCAAAACCATGGCAGTGCAAGTTTGGTTATTGATTCTATCACTTCCACTAATTCCCTTTTTGCTGTCTCTCCGACCTCTGGAATAATTTCTCCTGACTCCAGCGCTTCTTTTTATATCCAGCTCGCCGCTGCTGTTCCTGGTCCTCAGGAGGGATCTATTATTTTTTATCATAATGCTGCCACTTCACCTGACTCGGTGGTTGTAAAAGCAGAGGTGTTAACCGGAATGGTACAGGATGCGGGAATAAATATCGCCGATTATGTCTTGTATCAGAATTACCCAAATCCTTTTAATGCAAGCACGAATATCAAATTTCGAAATCCGAAAAAAGAATTTGTAACTCTGAAGATCTTTAATATCCTGGGGGAGGAGGTGGCAATCCTGGTTGCTGATCAGCTGGAGGCAGGCTTCCATCATTTCGAATTTGATGCGTCGGATTTACCCAGTGGAGTGTATTTTTATCGGTTAACCGCCGGTTCCGGAAAAGGGCCATCAGGAACTTTCGTGATGACTAAAAAATTTCTTTTACTTCGATAATAAATTAAATCACTTCAATTGCTACCAGAAGAAAATAATAGTAATTTGTTTCCAACCGATACTATTTTTTACGTTAGATAAAAAATCTGGAGGTCTATGTGAATTTTCTACTAAAACTGATGTCCATCTCTCTGATAATCGTCGCCTTATTATTTGCTGATCCACCCACCACCTTTGACCTGAGAAATGTGAATGGGAATAATTATGTTTCTTCTGTCAAAAGTCAGACAGGGGGAACATGCTGGACCCATGGGGCGATGGCAGCCATTGAGGGAAATCTGATGATAACTGGCGTTTGGGCAGCTGCGGGTGAGATCGGAGAGCCCAACCTGGCCGAATACCATCTTGACTGGTGGAATGGATTTAATCAGCATTATAACGGGGATCTGAATCCACCTACCGGTAATGGTCTCATCGTTCATGAGGGAGGAGATTATCGGGTGACCTCTGCTTACCTGTCGCGCGGAGAAGGAGCAGTGCGAGATATTGATGGGCAATCTTATTATAATGCTCCCCCGCGCTCGAATCCTAACTGGCATTACTATTATGTGCGCGATATTGAATGGTATACCATCGGGGATAACCTGGAAAGGATTAATGTTATCAAAAACAAGATTATGACCTATGGGGTTCTGGGAACCTGCATGTGTTACGATGGTAGTTTTATCATCAATTATAATCACTATCAGCCACCCAATAATGTAATGGATCCCAACCACGCCGTAGCGATAATTGGTTGGGATGATAACCGAATCAGTCAAGCACCGCAACCCGGGTGCTGGCTGGTGAAAAACAGCTGGGGAACTGGCTGGGGATTCAGTGGATATTTCTGGATTTCCTATTATGATAAACATTGTGGTCGCCATCCGGAAATGGGTGCTGTTTCCTTCCAGAATGTTGAGCCTCTGCACTATGATTATATCTATTATCACGATTATCACGGCTGGCGGGATACCAAAACCGAATGGAATGAGGCGTTCAATGCGTTTATCGCAGAAAATACCGAAATGCTGAAATCGGTTAGCTTCTATACCGCGGTCGATAGCGTGGAATATCTGGTGAAAGTGTTCGATCGGTTTGAGGGCGGCAGCCTGCTCGATGAATTATCAATGCAATCTGGAATCATCAATCACACGGGATTTCATACCATTGACCTGACAAATCAAGTAGTATTGAATGCTGGTGATGATTTTTATGTTTATCTCTATCTTTCTGAAGGAGGTCAACCATTCGACCGAACATCGATCGTTCCGGTATTGCTGGGGTCTACTACCCAGAACACCGTGGTGAATTCCACTGCAAATCCCGGCGAAAGCTTTTATTTTGACGGGTCAGCCTGGCGGGATCTCTATTATTACGATTTTGGAAATATTGACTGGAATGGCACAGCCAATTTCTGCATAAAAGCACTGACGACTACCTATACCACAAATGCAGATAAATTTGAAGTCAAAATTCCCACCGCTTTTGTTTTGGAACAGAATTACCCCAATCCATTTAATTCGAGAACCTCCATTCGTTTTAGCTTACCAAAGGAAAGTGAGGTCTCATTAAAAATATTCAATATTCTGGGAAAGAAAGTTGCCACTCTTGTTTCTGGTAAACTTATGGCTGGTTCCTATCAGTATACGTGGGACGCTAGTGGTGTAGCCGGTGGAATATATATATACTGTTTGGAAACGGATGGTTTTGTAGAAACCAGAAAAATGATTTTACTGCCTTAAAGAAATCTTATGCTAAAGCAGGATGAATTAAATCTCGACGATGATAGATGTGACATCTCCCCAGAGTGATAAATGGGTGATGGTTCTCGTCGATGGGATGAGACATTGGCCTATCCGATAAATGTAGCGTCTTTCAAGATTCCATAAGGGGGACTCATGTCTCAGGTGAAACTAACGATCACGCTGGACTAGATCCATTAGCAGATATAAACCCGATAATGCCGGCAAATATTATTTCCATCTGCAATAAGTCTGATATATGTGCTACCTCTGATTGAAAAGCTATACCACAAATTTTGCTTGATCATCGTAAACCAGGTATTTAAAATATTTGTAAAAAATTGAAAATGAATAAAATACTTGTACTGGGTATTGGCAATTTACTGATGGGAGATGAAGGGGTAGGTGTCCATGCGGTACGGTACTTTGAGAAAAATTTTCCGGAGTCCGAGGTTGATTTGGTGGATGGCGGTACCGGTGGCTTTCACCTGCTGGAATATTTTCAAAAGTATTCCAGGGTAATAATGATAGATGCAACCATCGACGGACAGCCACCCGGAACCATCAAGCTGCTCAACCCTAAATTTTCCACTGACTATCCACCCACCCTCACCGCCCATGATATTGGACTGAAAGATCTGCTGGATGCCCTTCATCTCTTAAATCAACAACCCGAGATCTGGCTTTTTACCGTGTCTATTGCCAGGCTTGATCAGCCGTCCATTGAATTATCGCAGGAAATTATCAAAACCCTGCCAGCACTGGCAGAAAAAATTAGAGACTTAATCAGGAAACTTCTTGAAGGTTAAAAAAGCTTGTTCGTCTTTTTTTAATTGGTTGTACTGGAGAAATGAAATTTTATGATAACTCAATATCTATCATTCCGGGGCATCTTTGGCTGGAATTTACGCTGATCGTATTATTCATTCAAATGGATTGCTTTATTCGTAAATTATTTGAAAGAAAGATGTCTCTGAAGTTTTCTTAAAAGTGTGAAAAAATAAGTCAACTTTATAATTATGATTGAAAGGACCTCTGAAGAATTATTTTAATATAAGAATAGTGAAAATAAGTTCTGATTGTTAAATTGTGACTAAACGTTTTTTCATATTATCAATATGCATGAATTATCGATTGCGAAAAGTATTATAGATATTGTTAATGAAAATCTGACTAATGATCAGAAATGTAAGGTGAAAACAGTTCGAGTAAAGGTGGGTAAATTGACCAATATCCTGGTGGATTCTTTGCTTTTCGGTTTTGAAGCCTTGACCAGGGAAACCAACCTTGAGGGAGTGACGTTAGAAGTCGAGCAGTTACCACTTCGGATTAAATGTAATGATTGCGGAAAGGAGACTGAACTGAATGATTATGCTTTCCAATGTCCGGTTTGTCAGGGTTTGGCTATTCAGGTAATCTCTGGTCAGGAATTAATTGTAAAAGAAATAGAATTGAATGATTAATAAAAAAAGGATTCTTTGTGGCGGTCTTAACTGTTGAAAGAAAAGTACTGGAAAAAAATGATGCGGTGGCACAAACCAACCGTCAACTGCTAAAATCGCTGGGGATATTTTCTTTAAACCTGGTGAGTTCACCCGGTTCCGGCAAAACCAGCCTGGTGGAAAAAACTATTGAATACTGTCGTGATAGGATTAAAGTAGCAGTGATCGAAGGAGATGTGCAGACCGATCTCGATGCCCGTCGAGTGGATGCGCTGGGTGTACCGGTGGTGCAGATTGTCACTCATGGAGCCTGTCATCTGGAAGCTTTCCTGGTTCGCGATGCTCTCAAGCAGCTGGATCTTTCGGCGATTGAACTGTTGATCATTGAAAATGTGGGCAATCTGGTTTGCCCGGCCGGTTACGATCTGGGAGAAGATGGTAAAGCCGTTCTGGTAAGCACCACCGAAGGGGATGATAAACCTTTGAAATACCCGGCGATGTTTCGTTTTGCTTCTGTGATGTTGATTAATAAAATTGATCTATTACCTTATGTGCCAGCTTCTCTTGAAATCCTGGAAAAAAATGCCCTCGCTATAAATCCACAGCTTACCATTTTCCATACCTCCTGCATTAGTGGAGAGGGAATCACCGAATGGTGCCGCTGGCTGGAAAGTAATATTAGAAAGAAATGATCCAACGCCTGACTATTCACATCAAAGGCGCGGTTCAGGGAGTGGGTTTCCGCCCTTTTATTTACCGCCAGGCTACCCACCGCCGGCTGAACGGATATGTTTTGAATTCTACCACTGGCGTAACGGTTGAAGTTGAAGGAGATAAATCACTCCTGGATGAATTTCTTATGACCATCGAACGAGAAAAACCTGCTAATGCTGTTATCCACAGCCTGGAGTTTTCTTTCCTCGATCCCATCGGATTTTCCACCTTCGAAATCCAAGAAAGTCGAGAAGAGACGGATATATCCGCTGTCATTTTACCAGATATTGCTACTTGTAAGGAGTGTCTACGAGAGCTCTTTGATCCCACCGATCGACGTTATCTCTATCCATTTATTAATTGTACGCACTGTGGACCACGGTTTTCTATCATTGAATCGCTGCCCTATGATCGTCCCAACACTTCCATGAAAATCTTTAGAATGTGTCCCGACTGCCAGCAGGAATATCTCAATCCAGCTGACCGGCGCTTCCATGCTCAGCCTATTGCCTGTCCAACCTGTGGACCTCACCTGGAACTATGGGATGGCCACAAACAGGTCCTGGCCCACCGGCAGGATGCTTTATTGCAGGCGGTAAAATTTATTAAGGAAGGATTTATATTAGCCCTCAAGGGATTGGCTGGATTTCATTTGATCGTTGATGCCAATAATTCATCGGCTATCAAACGGTTGCGACTGCGCAAGCATCGAGAGGAGAAACCGTTTGCCCTGATGTTTCCTAACCTTGCTCAGATTAAAGCTATTTGTGAGGTGTCGGACTTCGAGGAACGCCTCCTGCAATCTCCAGAGTCTCCGATTTTGCTTTTACGAAGAAAACGAGCCGACCAGGTCAGCAAAGAAATTCCCTTTCTGGAAGCCGCTCCTGGAAATCCCAATCTCGGGATTATGCTGCCCTATACACCACTGCATCATTT
>CAYMXZ010000080.1:0-14361 GCA_964394475.1 uncultured Caldithrix sp.
GTATATTGCACGCTTGCCGTGGATTCCCTATGTATGGGGTAGTGAAAATCCGGCAGTAGAGGGGTGGCCAGCCGTAAATTCTCCAGTGACCTGGCGAGCGGTAATTAAGAACTGGGCAGATTCCAGTCTTACCCATGTTGAGTATTGGTGGATACTGGATGGAGTAAAAGTTGATTCGGGCGACGTCGCTATTGCCGCTCAGGATACTGCCGTTATTGATTTTCCCTGGACCTGGACTTTTGAACGCCATACCCTGCGCTTTATTCTGGATCCAAATAATATGATCGCAGAGGAAGAAGAGGAGAATAATGATCTGCTCATTTATACCAATGCCATCACGGCCGGTTTTTATGTTGAACAAAGTGTCTATAACTACTTTCATCAATATCAGAAAGACCTGGGTGTAGGGTCCAATTGCTGGGAAGATTGGGCTCATCGCCATATCGAAAAATGGAATGCGATGTTCGCCAATGCCATTTATCCCGATTCGCCCAATGGCGTATTGGATCGGATCCGTCTGGACAAAATTACAGTGGTTCCCGATGGCGCACTTCCTCTGGCTGGCGGCTTACCGAGTAATAATCCCAACCTGAACGATCGAAATGTAGACTTGCAATGGGGATTCAATATAGAATTATTGAATGGAAATTTTTATGGCGATCACACCACAGTTTCTATGAATAATCCTTTTTATTTCGAAGGTTCTTTATTACATGAATTGGGCCATGCCCGTTATTTAATTGATCTTTATGGACTGAATGTGCACGACAATGGGAGTGGAAATACGGTGGGAATAATGGAAAATGGCCAGCTGATCGTTGGTACTCCCTACATGCCCCGGATGGGTGATGCCGTTTATTTAACCCCTATTCGAGGTTTGATGAACGGTCAGTACACCTGGGTGGATGAATACAGCACGGCGGCTCTAAATTTAATTGCTGGACATCGGGCGACATATGGTAATTACAATGCTCCGGGAAATATTGGGGTATTTATGCAAGATTTGCCCACCCAGAATTATCTGGTGATTAAAGATGATGCGGGAAATGTTTTATCTGGAGCTGATGTGAAAGTTTTTCGCGCTAATCCTCAGGCCGGTGTCTGGTATGGGAAATATTATGACAATATTCCTGACCTGCATGTAACAGCCGATTCAAACGGAATCGTCGCCCTCGGCCGTTGCCCATTTTCTGCTACCGGTACCATTGTTCATACCTATGGACACTCCAATAGTGTATTGATCATACGGGCAGAACATGCTGGAAAAATCGGTTTTGGATTTTTGGAAGTGACCGCTTTTAATATGGAATACTGGAGAGGTCATACGTCGGTGGGAAATTATGAAATGTCCTTCACCCTCATCGATCCCACGGCTTTAGCTGGTGATAAGGACATCTCACTACCCGAGAAATTTGTTTTATATCAAAATTTTCCCAATCCTTTCAATCCCGGTACCAGGATTCGCTTTGAACTGAAGGAAAAAACAGAAATCGAGATGATCATTTACAATACCCTGGGAGAGAGAATCAAAACCCTTATTGCCAGTGAAAAAAGACCCGCTGGAACCTACTCCGTGTGGTGGAACGGTGATGATAATGATGGATCTCCAGTGGCCAGCGGAATTTATTTTGCCACTTTGCGAAACAGTCATTGGCAGCAAACTATTAAGATGATGCTCTTACAATAGGATCGTTTGATGAAAATGGTAAAGAAAATGACAAAACTTATTCCGTTATACCGTTTAACGTTTACTCCTTCAACTAAAATCTGGTGTATTATTCTTTTAAGTATTTATGGTGCGGTGGCTCAATCCGATTTTCCGCGCCGAACCGAATGGCGTTCGCCGGATGGCTCTTTACCGATGAGTTATGAGCAATGGAAGATGAACTGGGATTCCCAACCAAAACTCATGGGTGGAAAAGTAGTTTATCGGACACCTTCTCTGCAGAAAGTGAAAATTGATTCGTTTGTCTTTGGAAGAGATTATGCATATTTCAAAGATTATGTTCGTTATGCAGATAGTAGTCTTTGTAAAGATTTACCTCCCCAATCCAGTTTTGTGGTTTTATTAAATGGAAACGACCAGAAAATACTAACCGATGATGCTCCACGCTGGAGCTTTGGGGATCCCAATATCAGCGGTATGGGTTGGTTTGGAATTGAATTGGGCAACTTTAATGAACCGGCAGTTGCGATTGGGGATACTTTTCAGATTATCTTTAGTTGTTATCCTCCAGGAGAGAGTCCTCAGCAAGGGAGTTACAGTAAACAAGTTCTCGGATTTCCATTTGTCGCCTGGCCATCCAATCTGTATTTATCCATCCAGCTCATCCCATCACCTCCCGCGAATCTCCGTTTGCAACGGGTAGGAACTGCCAATAAACTGAATTGGGAGCAGGTATCCGGGCAGAGTTATATCGTCTATCGTCGGAGTCAGAATGATACCCTGGCCAGGAATTTCCCCCGCTTTCAATATGAAAAAATAGCCGATGGAATAATTGATTCCTGCTATATCGATACTCAGATCGATACCTTAGATCGTTACGGTTACCTTCTTTTTGCCAGAGATCTTTCTTCGGGAGCCATCAGTGGCCGTTCACGTGATATATGTGAGTCTGAGTCAGAAGGAAATGTTCGTGCGATTATTGTTCAACCCGAGGTATACTCTGCTGTTCAAAATAATGTTTTTCGTTTGGCAGCTGATTGGGAAACTGAAGCAGAGGCGGTGCTTATATATGCCATGCAGTTTTCTTCTGCTCAGGCACTGCGCGATACGTTGCGGCAAATTAAAGGGCTAACGGGTGCCCTGTTGATCGGGAATTTTCCAGTGCCCTGGTTTCAGTTCTGTGACCCCGATGGCAACAACTATCAGGAATATCCGGCAGATCTTTATTTCATGGACCTGGATGGTATCTGGGAGGATAATCTTTATAAACCAGCCAGTGGACCAATGCTTCCAGGATCTGATGGCATCTATGACACGCATTATGATAATTATCCCCGTACCACTCAGAAACCAGAGATCATTATCGGCCGCATTACTCCTACTCCTGGAATGGGTGATCCAGAGGAAGTCATCAATAATTACCTGGATAAGGTGTATAATTATCGGCATGATCTGTATGAAATCCGTCAGCAGTTCAAAGCTCTGGCCTATCCGGATGACGATTGGAGTACCTGGGGTAATGATATTGCCACGCTTTATCTCAGTCAGGTTTACCCGGAATATCTCTGCGTGTATGATATTAATGCCACCACCGCTTCCGATTATCGGGCTCGATTGAATGATCATTACAGTTTATTACATGTGTGGGTTCATTCCTGGTCGGGTGGCCATGCTTTCAAAGTAAACAATGGCACTCAGAACGAATGGTTTTATAATTACCAGATTCTTCCTTCAGGCAGTAACGCGAATTTTTATCAGTTATTTGCTTGCAGCAACAGTCGTTATGTGGAAGATTTAAACTGTGCTGGCATTTACGCCCTTTTAACTTCAAGCGGAATTAACACTATTGGGAGCACACATAGTGGAGGAATGTTGCACTTTGATTATTTTTATACTCAGCTTTCCAGGGGACTATCATTTGGAGAAGCTTTTTTGAAGACATTTCAGCATGTTGGCGAGCATGGGTTTAGTACGGATATGCGCGGTTGGTACTATGGATTAACTTTTAATGGTGATCCTTACGTCGTTCCTCAACCGCCGACGGTTAATTCCATAAATCCTCTTCAACCACCGACCATTGTGAAAAATTATCGGTTGAGCAATTATCCTAATCCATTCAATTCCTCTACCCGAATCGTTTTTAATCTTCCTTTGTCAGCAACCATAGATTTATCCATTTATAATGTTCTGGGTGAGCGAGTGCGCTGCTTGCAAAAAGGATACTCTCTGTCTGGGACGCATGAACTTTATTGGGATGGGAAGAATGATAAGGCGGAGCCTCTTCCAGCAGGGATATATTTTTGTAACCTATGGATCGGGAATCAGATTGTGCAAAGCAGAAAAATTATTTTATTGCCCTGATTCATGAGAAAAATCTTTTATAACATCATCTGGTTTATTTTGATATTTCCGGCCGGTTGGCTGTTTGGCCATGGTTATATATTTTCCAGAGCGAATGAAGAGATGAAGGAGAACATTCAAATTGAGATTAACCAGAATTTCCTTCTTATCAGATATGAATCGGTTTATATGGGGCAGATTGCTCCTCATATCCGGTTGATGATCGATACCAATCTGGACAATGTGCTCAGCGCAGAGGAGATTAATCATTTTTTCGATTTATACAAGCAAACCGCTAATGATTATTTAGAAAAAAAATACCTGATGATAGACGGACAGGATATCCCGATGAAAGTAGTGGCAGCATTTGGCCCTACCTTAATGCTCGATTCTTTGCTGGCTCCTTTTTATACCGAAATTATTCTATCAGCCGCTGAGTTTGATCTTCAGGCAGGAGAAAGAGAATTGGTCATCGATCCGGGAGTCTTATTCGAGGTGGGAAATCACTTCCTGCGGCTGGCCAAAGAGAAAGTTGAATTCACTTTAGATCAAGAAAAAGCCATTCGACGCTATCTACAAATTCAGGTAGCAGGAGAGAAAAACATTACCTTTACCTCTACTTACCCCGGTCGCATCCGGCATAAAGATAATGTTGCCTTGATATATGGAGTATTTTTTGAGAAGTCTCCAACGGAAAGTGAAAATATGAGGTATCCGGCCATTCGAATTAAAATGAAAGTTTCTTGATCAATTGATATGAATGAAGATTTTATAAAACAAGCACTTTATTCTCCCGAAACCAATCCCCTTTTTTTAGCATTGGTTTTAGGAGTAGCCTTTATGTTGGGTGCGATACATGCTCTGGGTCCCGGCCACGGCAAATCGCTGATGGCGGCTTATTTGGTGGGAGTACGAGGGAAAGTCAAAGATGCAATTATCTTAGCTCTCTCTATTACTTTTTCCCATGTGTTTAGCGTTATCGTTATTGGATTTGTAGTCTTTTTATTGATGAATGTCTTTTGGTCAGAAAAAATCAGCCTGTGGTTAGGAGTCATCTCAGGAGTTTTTATTTGTGCGATTGGCCTCTGGTTGCTCATTCAGCGCTTACACTTTTATCAGGTAAAACAGAAAATAATATCTCAGGCACCCCGTCACTCTGGGCTGGAAAATTTTTACCATACTCATCACCATCATCATTCGAGTGACAGTCATACTCATCATCATTCCAATAATGATTCTAACCTCTCGCTGTGGAGCAATATCTCCCTGGGAATTTCCAGCGGAATCGTTCCCTGTCCAAAAGCATTAGTCATCTTGCTCCTGGCGATTTCTCTGCAAAAAATAATTTTGGGAATTATCATTATCACTGTATTCAGTCTGGGTATGGCATTGGTGTTAATGGCTATCGGGATTATTTTAGTGAAGGCTTCACATCTTTTAAAAGACAGATTTCAGAGCAAATGGACACAGTTGCTTCCTGTCCTGGGTTCGATCATCATCATTGTTTTAGGCCTGGTTATCACACTGCGGACTATTCAATTATTATGATTGAATCGGAAAGCTTTTAAAATTTTCCTTTTATTGGTAAGGAGGAATAAAATGAGAAACCTGATCATTTTTGTCACACTCATTTATTTCTGGAGCTTTATGGAAACCTTCTCAGCTGAAATAGTTTATTCACCGGATGGGAAAATCTCCATAGAAGCGGGGATAAAAACATTTGAATCGCCTGTTGCTCAAGGTAACTTTCCTTATTATCAAATTCGATTTCAGCAAAAAGAAGTGGTACAACCTTCTCCCATTTTTTTTCAACTTCCTGGCGGTGAAATTTTTGGATCGAATCTAACTATCCTTTCTGTTTCAAAGAAAAGCATTGATGAAAGATCTGAGTTATTATACGGCAAGTCGAAATGGTTAATCACTCAATGTAACGAATTAAAAATGGAGCTGGAAGAGGTCGATCCCCCAAAACGTAAATTGATTTTTACTGTGCGGGCATATAATGATGCGGCCGCTTTTCGGATGAGTTTTTGCCCTATTCCCGACGTGAATGAATTCTTGATTCGTCAGGAACAAACTATCTTTCGACTTCCTTCCGGCATCGCTTACGCCTTGCGACTGAAAGATTTTCTGACGCCTTATGAAAATAATTATGAGATTACCCCTACGGATCAGCTGAAATCAGATCGTCCCATCGCTCTGCCATTTTTGGTTAAGCTGAATACCGGACCATGGTTGGTTATCACGGAAGCAGACTTATTGGATTATGCGGGAATGTATCTTTTTCCGCACCCGACCGAAAAATATTCCTTCATCACTCATCTGGCGCCCCTGCGGCGCGATACCACTCTGGCAGCGAAATTGACATTGCCCCATGATCTGCCGTGGCGGGTGGTAATGATCGCTGATCATCCGGGACAATTTATCGAATCCAATACCCTTCTCAGCCTGAGCACACCCAGCCGATTGGAAGATCCTTCCTGGATTCGGCCGGGGAAAGTTGCCTGGGACTGGTGGTCCGATCGCGTGGTAGAAGGGCGCTCCTTCAAAGGTGGGATGAATACTGCTACCATGAAATACTATATCGACTTTGCCGCCGATGCCGGATTAGAATATATGTTAATCGACGCAGAATGGTATGGAAAACATGACAGCCCCGAAGAAGATATCACCACCACCATTCCGGAAATAAATCTTCCCGAAATTTTGCAATATGCCTCTGAGAAAAAAGTGGGAATCTGGTTGTGGTTGAACTGGCAATGTGTCAGAGATCAAATGCATAAAGCCTTTCCCTTATATCAAAAAGTGGGAGTGAAAGGTGTTACAGTAGATTACATGAATTGTGATGATCAGGATATGGTTAATTTTTATGAACGGGTTTGTCAGGAAGCAGCTCGTTACCATTTAATGGTCAATTTTCATGGTGCCTACAAACCCACCGGCCTGCGGCGCACTTACCCGAATTTTATTACTCAAGAAGGAGTGCTGGGATTGGAATGGAGCAAATGGAGTAAAATGTGCCATCCGGATCATGAATTGATTCTACCCTATACCCGCATGCTGGCAGGTCCCATGGATTTCACTCCCGGTGCCTTTAAGGTGGCGGATCAGAAGAGTTTTAAACCACAGTTTACTGCTCCCATGGCAATGGGTACTCGCGCCCATCAGCTGGCAATGTACGTGGTGTATGAAAATCCGCTACAAATGCTGGTTGACCATCCCGCATCCTATTTTGGACAGGTCGGCTTCGATTTTCTGAAAGTTGTACCTACCGTATGGGATGAAACGCGATTTATCAGTGGAGAAGTCGGGGATTATATCGTATTGGTCCGCCGTCATGGGCAGGAGTGGTACCTGGGTGCGATGACCGATTGGACACCCCGTCAGCTGGAAATCCCTTTGCATTTTTTAGGGCAGGGAAAATATATGGCACAGATTTATGCTGATGATTTAAGTGATGGCAAAAACTACGGACTGGTGCAGGCGAAACTACAGGAAGTTGCTGCCAATCAAAAGTTAGTTTTACAATTAGCATCGGGTGGCGGATGTGCCATTCGCTTTGTACCCACCTGGGAACCTTAATCCTGATGCTCGGATGATGAAGATAATTTAGAAGGATGTTCACCCTGGTATTTTCACCGGTTACCTTGCTCTGGATGTAAGCGATGAAACAAAATTTTGGATGCATGGTCTTCATTCTTTTAGCGCTTCTGGCGACGGTCGGTAAGACGCAGCAACTTTTCTATCTGGATTTGTCAGGTGATTGGAAATTTAAAATTGATCCTGATAATCGAGGATGGAAAGAAGGTTGCTACAGAGTAAATGTTGATGATAGTCAATGGGATCATCTGACGGTACCGGGGTTCTGGGAAAATTATTCTACCTATGCCGGGTATGATGGAGTCGCCTGGTATCGTTATTCTTTTAATATGCCAGAAAACTTTCTTCATAAAAATATTTTTTTAGGCCTGGGTGGAGTAGATGATGAATTCGATCTGTGGATCGATGGAAATCATCTCGGCCATTTTGGAGATAAAAGCAGCAATTATACTTACTATCAGCGGAAGTCGATTCATGCCTTGCCAGCCCCATTTTCCGCTGGTGAGCATCTATTAATTTTGAGGGTGGAGGACTGGCAGGGAGGAGGTGGAATTCACCGCGCACCAGTGGCGCTGGCAGCCGATACCACTTTATTTCTCACCCCGGTAGAAAGATTGGAAATATTAGCCAGAAAATTTCCTAACGCTTTATGGCCATATTGGCTGCAGGGTAAGGGATGTGCCTGGACAGTGATAGGTCTGGAAGAAGCGGCAGCAGAGGCGATGGTAAGCTGGGATGGTGCACTGGGAGCTAAGGAATGGCCGTTTAGTGTTTCCATCTGGTTTCAGGAAAAAAACGGGAAAGTTTATGCTCCGGAAAGATTAAATCCACTGGAACTAAACTGGTCACTCACCGAAGGTTTTTTGCCTATTCCCGTTTTACGATTTGGAGATTCCCGGCTGGACATCGAACAGGTATATGCGGTAAGCGCCGATATGCTGAAGGTGTATTCGGAAGGGATTGTTAAAATCGATTATCGAATATTTTCCCACCTGGAACAGGCCAGCGAAGGAAATTTGCGCTTAATGATTCGTCCCTATCTGGTGCAGGGGAGAGCTGGAGAATTAACAAAATTTCAGTGGTATCCAGATAGACAGGTTCTGGAGATTAACGATCGGTTCAAAATCTGGTGTGATGCCGGAACTCCGCGGGATTTTCTCACACTGCCAATCAACGCTCTATCGCAACCAGAATCCGGAAATGATATTTCGCATTATCTCTTGATAGATGGTTTTGCTCCGGAATTCTCGACTGAACTTGATCCCTTCCTGAAACTAAATGCCGCTGCGTTAAGCTGGGAAATCAAAGTTGTTCCTGGCCTGAATACGTTTACCTTTCTGATCCCGCTGGGTCAAGATGAGCGAACCAGCGGGTTTACAATGACTCCACAACCCATAGATGTGAAGATTCTTGCTCAACAGTGGCGAGAGACTTTAAATGAGGTAAAAATTTCTCTTCCGGATCGACGAGTAACCGAGGCTTACTATGCCTCACTGGCCTATATTCTCATCAATGCCGATCACTTTATGCCTCATCCCGGTCCCTGGGCATACGACCTTTTCTGGTATCGTGATACCGCTTATATGTTAGAAGCATTGTTGCGCAATCGTAAATTTGATTTTGCCCGTCGAACCATTCATCATCTCATGTCTGCTCAACTTCCCAGCGGAGAATTTCCTCCGATTTTCGATGTGAATTACCAACAGGTGGGACATCGGGAATGGGATTCGCAGGGCCAGGCGCTATTCACTTTAGCAGAATACATCCGTTACACAGGCGAAACAGAGTGGATTGAAAAATATTGGCCGCATATAGAAAAAGGGGTAAAATTTCTGGATTCACTACAGATCCTTTCTCCGGAAGGAATCTTACCACCATCTTGGTCAGCGGAAGATCTGGGTTCTCAGTACTGGCATCATTACTGGGATGATTTCTGGGCCATTCGCGGATTGCAGGATGCTGGCTGGATGGCAGAACAGATCGGGCAACCGGAAAAATCCGCAGAATTACAGTCGAAAGCTGATTTATTACGTCAACGAGTCATATCCTCAATCGCTCATCTCATTGAGACATATGGAATCAGCTGGATTCCGAACGGACCAGAAGATGTGAACGGGTCTTCAATGGCACGTGGCACTACTCCCGCGTTGTGGCCAGGGGGGACATTCACAGCAAAAGATCCGTTGATAAGAAAATCGTTTGATTACTATTGGGAAAAGTGGGTAGCGCCTTATGGAGGCGCTTATCTCCATCAGAGAAATTTTTGGCCATATGCCTTTGAACTGGCTACCTGTTATCTGCTTCTTGATCAACCACGGCGAGCGAAAACGATTCTGGACTGGCACATGGATCATCAAACCATGCCAGGGGTCTATGCCTGGGGAGAACAAATTGATAGCACATCGCTCACTTTTTATGCCGGGGATATTCCCCATGGCTGGGTAGCGGCAGATTACATTAATTTCATTCAGCATCTGTTTTGCTTTGTCAGAAATGATTCCGTGATTTTGGGAGCAGGAATTCCCGCCGAATGGCTAAATTCAGGTAAAACTATTTCTTTGCAAAATATGCCCACCCCAGTGGGAACAGTAAACTATTTTTTAAAACCTGAAAAAAAATTGTCTCAATTGAACTGGGAAATTCACACGGACTCTGAGCGAATTGCCGGGATAGTTCTGGTAGTACCGAGCGATAACAGAATCAAATCGGTTAAAGTGGACGGTAAAAAATGGAAACTGTATAAAGATCAAAAAATTTTCATTCCATCGACCAGTAAACAGATAATAGCAAAAATACAGCATTATTAAATTGACATTTGCAAAACCGTGAATCAAAAAATGTAAAAAAAGGGAGACCGTGGTGAAATATTTTTTATTCCTTTTATTACTCGTCAGCAACACTTTGTTAATGGCTCAGACCCGTTTGCCGTTTTTGTCCAATCTATCTGCCACGAAGGACGATGCCATCTTCACTACCTATGCAGCGGCGATGGAGAGATCGGAATTTACCCTTGATCAGGGGTATCATTTTTTATTTTATGAACCGCTTCGGGGAGTCGATTTTACCACCGATACCGGAGGAGATTTATGTCTTGCTTTTAAGAGAGGTACTCAATATGTGTATGACCTGAACAGAGTCCATCAGCCACCGATTATTTCTATGAACTATCCAGATCAGGTCCATTATTATTACTATCCTTTTCCCGAATTACGGGTCGATGCCGATTTTTTGGTTTATAGTTCTCACTTCGCTGTATGGGATCTTCTTCTGAAAAATGAAAGCGACCAGCTGCAAAAATTTCAATTGATTCCATTTCTGAAAAATGATTATCGGGTATATAATGATGTTCAATTCCATAACGAAGATAATGCGATTACTGCCACCCATGAAGAATTACCGGATAATTGGGTTTTAAGCCATAATATTCCTTTTGTAAACCCGGTGCAGGATGTTTTTCTTAGTTCCTTAAAACCCGATCGTTTAACCAGCTATCGCAGCTATCAATGGGGTAATATTTCCATCCCGCAGGAAATTCATCTTACCAGAAAACCAGTTTATGTGGTGTGGGGACGGGTATCGAGACCCGATGGGGAGCGATTTCGATTGGCAGAAAGCGCTCCAGAGATTCTGGTAACCATTTCCAGTCATCCCAATAAAATTTTAACCAGCACGGCCCCTCGCTGGGGAAGCGCCGATCCCAATATATCTCCATATGGTTATTATGGTATCGAGCTGGGTAACTTTGGAGAGATTAAGAATGGCGATATATATACCATACAATTTTTCTCTCGACAAACCAATGAGATGGCTACCCTGACCGATACCATAAAAAATATGGAAACGGAGGTGATGATTCGAAAAGATTTGGTACTGGGCGAATATCAATTACCGCTACCACCCCGGGAGATTAATAAAGACATCTGGGGAAGTGGAACTGAAATTCGTCTGTTCTGGAAATATCCGAATAACCAGGCAAAATTTAACATCTATCGTCGCGATTACCGGCAGGGCGGATATTATACTTTGCTGGAAGAAAACAGCCATCACTTATTTTATACCGATAAAAATATTGAAGGCGATCAGATTTATGGCTATGTGGTCATTGCAGTGGATGAAAATAATCGATGGAGCATGCCCTCTCCAGAAATCACCAATGTCGCCGGCAGTGATTTTTTAACCGACATTCGTTATCCCAATCAAATCAATACTTCCTTGAAGGATCTGGTTCGTGTACTGGCCATGCCAACCACGCTACAATTACAACCTGGTGAAATGAAAGAGGTACGTATTATTCGGGGCGTCTCTCGCCCGGAAACCTCACCCACTGATCTGGTGGCACAAGCCACAAAACTTCTGGATATAGATATTACGGCTTTTTATAATGCCAATGAAAATTTATTTTCCAATATTCCGATACCTGATTTTCAGAAACCGGACCAGCAGATGCTCTACTGGAATGCTTTCAATCTCATGCGGCAGGTAATGCTTCCACCCGAAGGAAAATGCAGTTATAATTATTATGTCTTTTCCCGAGAGCCCACCTGGGGTTGGGGACATGGAGGACAGGTATTTCATGAGAGTCTGACCATGCTGGCTTATGCTTTTATGGATCCACTCAGTGCCATGAATTCTCAACGCGTTTATTCCGAACGCCAGTATCCAGATGGTTATATCAATTATCGAACCGGTTCGTATCTGGATGAAAATATTCCTCATAATAATCAATTAACCACTTCTGCCCCATGGTATGCCTGGCAAGACTGGGAAATCTATCGGATCACCTACGATAAGCACTTCCTGAAAGAAATGTATACCTCCAGCCAGAAATTTTACAATTATTATGTTTCGAACCGTGACAGTGATAAAGACGGATTGTGTGAATGGGGCGCTCATGCGGTTTTAGAATCGGTAAGGGATGCGATGGTCGCTGTGTGGGATGAAGTGGGTTGGCCCAGCTATTTTGAGGGAATGGATCTCAATTGTATGTTGGTACAGGAAGCCAAATCACTGGCAAAAATGGCGCGGGAACTGGGAAAAGAAAAAGAGGCCGAAAAATGGGAACAGGATGCACAACGACGGTCGGAATTGATTAATAAATATATGTGGGATGAAGAAACGGGTTTTTATTATCATGTGGATAAAAAAGACAACGATTTCACTTTCGAAAAAAACAATGATCTAAAACGCGAAGAGATTATCGGTTTTCTGCCATTGTGGGCAAAAATCGCCTCTCCATCTCAGGCAGAAAAATTAGTGAAGAAGTTAACTGATCCCAAAAAATTCTGGCGGCTTTATGGCGTACCTTCACTGGCTGCGGATGACACCTATTATAATCCTAAAGGATATTGGAATGGCCCGGTCTGGGTGGAATGGGATTATCTTGTTATGCATGGTTTGCTGCAATATGGTTATAAGAACCTGGCTCGTGAGTTGGTTCAGCGGGTTGCCGAGAATATGATTGCCCAATTGAAAAAAGATCATCAATTCTGGGAATTCTATAGCCCGGATGAGCAGTGGGCCGGATATCATAAACAATATATCTGGGCCGGAATAATTAATCGAATGCTGATCGATGTTTATAAATAAAAGAGTGAATAGTAGATGAAAAGAAATGTATCTCCAATTATTGTTGGATTGCTTTTAATTTTTATTAGCGGGTCGCCGGGGCAGAATGGTCTGATCGAAGAATTCCCCTTGCCAGTCAATGAACTGGAATTAACTCGTTTGGCTAAACCTGGAACGCCGTTTGATAAGGTTGGTCATAAGTTCGCCATTTTGGGAGAAGAAGGCGGCTCTTTTGAGGCCTGGGCTTATCCTCTAAAATTATTCCGCAATTTTGAGTTTTCATTTTATTTAGGGTCTTCCCTGCGTCCTATTGCTGCCAGAAATTTGGTACAAACTATTACCGTTACTCCCGCAGCTACTGTTCTTTCCTATAGTCATCAAAATTTCACGGTGAAGGCTATTTATGTAACAATAGTGGATGAACCGGCCACCATCATTTTTCTCAAAGTGCAATCCACTGTTCCGTTAAAGATTGCCGGTAGTTTTCTGCCTGTTTTACAGCCAATGTGGCCGGCGGGAATCGGTGGACAATATTGCCGCTGGGTAGATGACCAAAAAGCGTATTTAATATCGGAACCTACCAGAAAGAATCAGGCCCTGATCGGTTGTCCGGCCGCCCGCGGAATTTCCACTCCACCTGCACACATGCTATCGGACACTCCCAATGAATTTGTGATCGATATAGCAGAACCAGCAAATATACAGGATAAATTTATACCGATTTATTTTCTGGGTGGCAAGGTAAGTCGCGACTCCCTGTTTAGCCTTTATAATAAACTTCAGCAAAATCCCAGAGAATATTTTTTAAGAAATGTCAATTATTATGAAAATTTGAGGATGAATACCTTACAAATTTCCACTCCCGATCGTGAATTGAATTTAGCTTTTGAGTGGACAAAGATAGCCTATGATAATTTATTGGCCGAAAATCCCGATTTAGGTAAAGGTTTATTGGCCGGATTGCATGCCTCCGGTACCTCAGGCCGTCCAGGTTTTGGGTGGTATTTTGGGGGAGATGCTTATATGAATATGTTGAGTTTCAATAGCTATGGGTATTTTTCGGCAGTAAAAGATGCACTGGCCTTTACCCAGAAATGGCAGCGGGAAGATGGAAAAATGGCCCATGAACTCTCACAGGCGGCAGGTTATATTAATTGGTGGAAGGATTATCCATATGGATATATCCATGC
>CAYMXZ010000081.1:0-14218 GCA_964394475.1 uncultured Caldithrix sp.
TTTGTACATATTCAATTTTCAAAACATCTTTTCGGAGCTAAAGCAATAATCATAATTTATTTTATTAGACGAAAGGAATTCTAATGCAGACGAACGAGCCTACTCTAACTCAGATGATGCGAGCGCCGTTCTTCTCTTCTATCCTTTCCCCATTGATCACCGGATCATTATTAGCTTCTTCCATCACACAGCATTTCCACTGGGAAGGCTTTTTTTTGGTAGTGGTTATGGGATTAGGATTACACGCCGCCACCAATATTTATAATGACATTTATGATACACTGCAGGGTACCGACCGGATCAATCGCCTTCGAAATGAATTCAGCGGCGGTTCCGGATTAATTATCCAGTTTCCGCATCTTCTGCCTAAGATGTACCGTCTGGCGCGGCTCAGCTTGCTGGTAGCACTGCTGGCTACAGCCGCCCTCATGCTGGTAGTGAAACGGGAACTCTGGATTTACCTGTGGGTCTTATTTCTACTCTCCGCCTTCTTCAGTAAATTTTACACGGCCGCTCCAATTAAAATAGCCTCCCGCGGTCTGGGAGAATTCTCGGTTTGGTTCGCTTTTGGACCCATGGCTATTCTCATCAGCTCTATCAGCCAGAATCTGGGATTGCACCCTTTTATTCTAACCGCTATGCCCATTACTGGCATCAGCACCCTCTCTATTCTTCTGATGGGACAACTAATTGATTATCAGGCAGATAAAGATTCGGGAAAGTGGGGAGTAGCCGTACGCCTGGGTACACACTCCACAGCCATAATCTACCTGACAGTACAACTGTTACTGATGATTAATGTGGTTATTTTATCTCTCCTATTAAAAGGTTTTGGACTCTTATTGCTGATTTCCCTTGTTCCCTATGTTCAATGGCTTCCGAAGATTGGCAAAATTTTACTCTCTCATCACCATCAAGCAGAGGCCTTAACAAAAGCGGCCGGAATGAATGTTAAACTACATCTTCAGTTTTCAGTTTTATTAGCCCTGGGGATGTTGGCATTCAAAGTATTAGGAAAAATATGATTCCAAAAAATCGGTAGGAAAAATTCATAGAATTGTCATCAGAAAACTCAATTTCTAACTTTCACTTAAGCGTTTTCGAAAATGAGTCCCGGGGAAAAATCCAGGCTGATTAAAGTATCTGAGGTTACTGCGCTTCACGATAAATTTGTAAACCGCTCCAATCCCATTTGAATAATAATTCTACGGTTTTAGCGAGGCGGATGGTTCTTCAAATCCTTTTTTCCATTCCGGATCAACCGTTGAATCATCTTTTTTACTCCAGCGACCATCTACACTTATCTTCAGCGGCGAATTTTCCCGAACATATTCAATCACCGCTTCTCTCAATAAAATTCCGGTATAAGCCACTCGGTCGGGAGGAATACTTTTCAATATCGCCAGACCAGAATTGCCTTCCATCAAATAATCAGTAGTGGCAATTCGATAGATCTTATCTGCTTCCAGCGGTTTGCCAGCAATAATGAAGCGAGTTATTTTATCACCATCCGGCCGCTGACTATTATAGGTAATTTGTCCTCCCGAGATGGCCAGGCCGCGTTGCTTACCTTCCAGCTTACTCTCCATAAGCTGTTTTAAAAAACGACCGCTGGCCTGAAACACCACAATCTGATTGCCAAAGGGTAGTACTTTGAAAATATCTTCCTGGGTGATGGGACCTGCTTTAATATCGGCTCGAATTCCACCAAAATTATTGAAACCAAAATCTGCTTCTACCCGTTTACGCATCGCGTCAGTGACTAAATTATACATAGGGGATTCGCTCACGCCGGCGCGGGTGAGAGCATTTTGAGTGCTCCCAATTACATCCTTAAAACCCTTTTCATATCTCTCGCGCTGACTATTCACCCAGGCGGCTACCACACTGTCCGGCCAGAACTCATCTTCCTGCAATAATAACAGTGTACTACGATCGGCAGGATAGTCATATCCTATAATTGAACGGGTCTTCCCGTCAACAGTTAACTTGACCCAACCAAGATTACCACCATTCCCATAATTCTGAATACAAATGGTATGATTCACCGGATCGATCCACGGTTCCTGATAGCCGCGGTGCAGGTGACCACCTAACAGCACATCAATTCCTTTTACGAAGCGGGCGATTTCCATGGCACTTACATAGTTCTGTGATATCACTTTTTCATAAGTCGCTCGCTGCAACTCCTGATATCCTTCACGAACATCATACGGTAAACCGGTATGCACTAAAGCAACGACGATGTCTACTTTTTCATTAAATCGTAAATGATCGACCGTGTTCTGTAAAGCAGGAATTTCAGAAAGAAACTGCAAACCTTTTATGTTCTCCGGAAAACTCATCTTCTCCGTACTAATAGTCGTGGTACCCGTAATACCAATTCTTATTCCCTTCAGCTCTACCACCTGATATTCTTTCAGAAGAGACCAGACCTCTCCGGTTTGTTTGTCAATGATATTGCAGCTTACCCAGGGAAAGTTGGACATTTTTATTAATTCTGTTAGATTTTCCACTCCCAGATCAAAGTCGTGATTACCCGGTACACATACCTGGTAACCTATCATATTCATATAATCAATCATGGCCTTCCCGCCGGATAATGTTCCGACCAATGTCCCCTGAAAGATATCTCCGGAATCAATAAGCAGCATGGCATCGCCAGCCGCTTCAATTTTTTCTCGCGCTTGTTTAATAATAGCGGCGGCTGAAGCCCCTCCTCCCAGCATCGGTGGAAACTCTGGATTTAAAAACTCTGCTGACACCGGTACGATTCCGCCATGAATGTCATTGGTGAAGAAGATATTCAATTCAAAGCCGGGTGATGGTTCTGCACCCAGTAAAGAAAGGATTGCGAAGGTAAAAAATAAAAAAGTAAATAGAAATTTTCTGAAATCATTTTTCATATAGCTATCTTTCCAGTGTTTATAATTTCAAAAGGAATATATTTGTTCTTCACAAATCAATCAAGAGCAATTTGTAACTCATCTCCTGTAATACGAAAATTTTTTTATTCTCTATAAATATAGATGCCTATTTATATTTTATTCTTTTTTTTCTGATTTACTGATCAACTCTTTTTTGTGCTGAATATAATAACTTTCATTTTTGAAAATAATTACATAGTCACCAGTCTATTCCTTCTTGTTAAGAGTCAATCTTCATACATATAAAAATCAATTTTATACATTTACCTAGCACGAAAAAAAGAAACCCGAAGTTAAAACAACCTCGGGTTTCTCATATCAAGAATTTTCAGGAAATTATCCCAGAAAAGCCCTCAGAGCCCGGCTGCGCGAAGTATGCCGCAATCGACGAATCGCTTTCTCTTTGATCTGTCTTACCCGTTCACGGGTCAGGTTAAAGCGTTCACCAATTTCTTCCAGGGTTAAGGGATGTTCCTGCCCCAGGCCGAAATAGAGACGTACCACTTCGGCTTCCCGCTTGGTCAGAGTGGCCAGCGCTCGATCGATTTCCACCCGCAGTGATTCATCAATTAAATCATCGTCAGGAGGCGGCAGATGATCATTCTGAATAACGTCCAGTAAACGGTTATCTTCGCTGTTGCTGAACGGAGCGTCCATACTCAAATGACGACCAGAGATCTTCAGAGTGTCTGCCACTTCAAAGTCGGTCATTTCCAGCTGTTCGGCAATTTCACTGGGACTGGGTTCCCGCTCGAATTCCTGCTCAAGAGAGGAATAGGCTTTGCCGATCTTATTCAGCGCTCCTACCCGGTTTAAGGGTAATCGCACAACCCGGGACTGCTCCGCCAGAGCCTGCAGGATACTCTGCCGAATCCACCACACGGCATAAGAGATGAACTTAAAACCTCTTGTTTCATCAAAGCGTTTTGCCGCTTTGATCAAACCGAGATTTCCCTCATTAATTAAATCACCCAAGGAAAGCCCCTGGTTTTGATACTGCTTGGCCACACTTACCACAAAGCGCAAATTAGCCTTGGTCAACTTTTCCAGACAACTCTGATCGCCTTCCTTTATCCGACGGGCTAACTCAATTTCTTCCTGGGGAGAAAGTAAAGGCACTTCTCCGATTTCCTGCAAATACTTGTCCAGTGACTGACTGGCTCGACTGATTGAACCTCTTGCCATTATCCGACAAATTCCTCCTTCCTATAGGTTAAATTATTTTTCATCATTACAAATTCAACCAACCCGCGTCACTGATTACGAGCGGTCGCGGGTTAAGTTCCCTTGAAATTTCTCTCAAATAATTAAAAAATTCATTCCTTCTTTCACCATTCAATAGCCGGGGCTGAAATTCGACTTCATAATTGTATACCAGAATTGGATAAATCCGGCATTGTTCAATCCCATTCTTCCCGGTCTGAAACTCCAACAACATACTCTCTCTGGCATTCTCACTGTACGAACCAAAGATAAAATTACCCACACTATAGGCAATAACTTTCCCTTTATAAATTTCCAATCCCTGAACCACATGCGGATGGTGCCCTAAAACCAGATCAGCTCCCGCTTCTATCACCTGATGTGCCAGTTCAATTTGATACTCTTTGGGGATATTCGTCAACTCCTGACCCCAGTGAAAAGAAACCACCAGCACATCGCTGTCATTTTTAAATTTCTTCAGATCCCGGAATACAAACGAATGAGATGGAAAACAAGTTCCCGCACTGCTATCCGTGGCCCAAAATTCTTGTGGAAAGGTAAGAGAATAGCATGCGAAGGTGAAGTGATAACCTTTCACTACCAGACGGGCTGGCTGACGAGCTTCTTGCAAATTTAATCCCGCCCCGGCGTATTTAATGTGATGGTTATTAAGCACTTCCATGGTAGACTTCAGCGATTCAACTCCAAAATCCATTATATGATTGTTAGCCAGACTGACCACATTGATATTTCCCGCATTAAGAATTCGCACCAGATCCGGTTTGACCCGAAAGGTAAAGGACTTTTCATAAGCCTTTCCGGAGTTACCAAATGGGGCCTCCAGATTGCAGAAAACAACATCTGCTTTCTTGATGATAGAATCAAGATGTATGAATGGGTAATTCCATCCTCTAACAAGTATCAGTGGTTCAATCCAGGAACCCAGCATCACATCGCCGGCAGCTAAAAGTCTGACGGACGCTGACGAATCAACTGGAGCCGCTTCTAGCACTAAAAGGAAAATGATCAACCAACCATATATCCAGATTTTACGAACCCAGATCAACCCCATCCTCCTGACGAATGCGTCCCAATTCTTTCTCTTTTTGCTGCAACTGACTTCGTAATTCATCAATGATTTTTTTTAATTCGGATATCTTGCTTTCTGCGACAATAATACCAGACTGTTCATTCAAATTTTGATAGACCAGTTTTCCCAGCTCTGCATACTTTTCATCCAGACGATGCTCAAGTTGAAGAATCTCCAGTTTAATTCTGCCCACACTGGTTAACTCTTCAGTTTTATCTATAGCCTCACTGAGAGCATTAACCACACTTTTCTTAATTTTATCCCAGACCAGAGTCATTAAACCTCACCTGACTTTCATATATCGAATAATTTTGATGAATCATGAACGATAAAATAAATTTTATGCAATAAGTTCCCAGAAACTATTACCATGTAATTCACAGTTCTTAAAACCAAAGGCCTCGGCTATGCTGCGTCCAAGGTCAGCAAAACTTTTCCGAATTCCAAGATGAATACCTTTCTTAATCGACGGTCCGTAAACCAGCAGAGGTACATACTCCCGAGAATGATCAGTGCTAGGAGTGGTGGGATCATTTCCATGATCAGCCGTAATCACCAGAAGATCTCCAGATGTTAACAAATCCAAAACCTCCGGCAATTGTTGATCAAAATTCTGTAGTTCCCGATAAAAACCCGCAGGATTATTTCGATGTCCCCATAACATGTCAAAGTCAACAAAATTAATCATTATCAATCTGTTTTCCAACATTTTTATTTGTTCGATTAAAACTTTCATTCCTTCACTATTATTTTTGGTATGAATTTTTTTATCCAGTCCGACTCCGGCATACAGGTCATCAATTTTCCCGATACCTACCGTGGTCAACCCATTTTCCTGAAAATAATTCTGTAACAATTTTTTTGAGGGTTTGAGAGAAAAATCTCGTCGGTAGGGCGTACGAGTAAAATTTTCTGGAGAATCTCCGACAAACGGTCGGGCAATTACCCGCGAGACCGCATGTTTGCCCCGCAGTATCTCCCGGGCAATTTCACACATTCGATACAATTCATCCAATGGGATAATCCCTTCATGAGCTGCGATTTGAAAAACGCTATCCGCCGATGTATAAACAATCGGATAACCTGTTCGGATATGCTCGATGCCTAATTCCTTGATGATTTCCGTTCCAGAAGCCGGTTTGTTTCCTAATATTCCGCGCCCAATCCTCTTCTTGAAAGGGTCCAGGATTTCCGCGGGAAAACCATTTGGATAGGTGGGAAAAGCAAAATCCAACTCATAGCCCGCCAACTCCCAGTGCCCACTGGTGCTGTCCTTTCCAGGAGATTTTTCCGCCATTTTCCCAAAGTTAGCAAGTGGATGGATCGATGGCCGAACTCCTAATATCTGATCAATATTTCCCAATCCCAGTTTTTCTAAATTTGGTAATTTCAGCCCGCCCACGGCCCGGGCCAAATTCCCCAGGGTGTGACTGCCTTCATCTCCATAACTGGATGCATCCGGCATTTCCCCAATCCCTACTCCATCCAGAATTATTATTATGGCTCGTTTGACGGGTATCATTTTATCTATACTTTTTGTTCAATTGGATGAACAATGAAAGAAAAAGAGACCGATCTTAAGAAATACCATCATTCTTTTTAGATGCTATGATCGTCTAAAATAAAATCAGCCTTCATTCATTTTATTTATAATAATACATTAATAGAAATCATGCTTAATTCAAAACAGTTAATTTCCCGCAATGGGTCCAGGACCCGGCGGATATTCGATAAATATAAACCCCGGCCGAAACAGTTTCACCGTCGGATCGGCGAACCGGCCAGGCAATGACATTTTGCGAAGCGGATCCAGTAAAATGAGATTGATAAATTTTCTGGCCAAGAATCGTAAAAATTTCCAGCTGAATAGTTGCCGGAGCAGGTAATTCGACTCGAAAAAAAACAGTTGAATGACCGCTAAAAGATGGATTGGGAAGAGGGGGCAACGCTCTATAATTTTCTATCGGCGTTCGATTAATTAAATTCCAGGCTTCCAGCGCATTTACCTTTCCCCAACCCCGGTCATTATCAGGTGAACTGGCATTATCCGCACAATTTCTGAGAATATTGATCAATTCGAACACATTTAAGTCCGGTTTTGCCTGCAGGAGTTGCGCGGCTATTCCTGCCACTAATGGACAACTCACCGAGGTACCACTGGCTATGGTAAATGCCGCACTCGTGGTTGCACAAAAAACACCTTCTCCCAGTGCGACCACATCGGGCTTTATTCTTTCGTCCGCAGTAGGGCCGCGCGAGCTAAAGGAGGAGACAATATTTTTAGAATTCACCGCTCCAACTGCCACCACATATGGGCCATCGGCCGGGGCGGTAATATAGCGCCATGGCGTACTGCCTTCATTCCCGGCGGAGCTTACCACTAACACTCCCCTTCGCGCTAATTCATTCGCCGCCCGCGTAATAATAGTAGTCTTGCCATCCATGTCTTCATAGGTATAACTTTCCTGACCCGGATCAAATTCTGAATACCCCAATGAAGAAGAAACGATATCTACTCCCAAACCCTCTGCCCATTCCGCTGCCATAACCCAATTATCTTCTTCCAGATGGACTTCCTGGTCAACGATTTCTGTTTTCGCCAGAATAAAATTAGCACCAAATGCCGGTCCAATCAGCGAATCGGGAAGAAATCCGGCCAGGATTGATAACACCAGAGTCCCATGGTGGTCCTGATTACTGGCATCGCCAGCCTGGTTGGCAGTCACAGAATCCATCTGGACAAAATCAAATTCGGCAATTAACCTGGATGGAATATGAGTGAGGGAATGATTGTGAAGTGAAAAACCACTGTCAAAAACCCCAATTAAAACCTGATAACCATTCAATCCTTTCTGATGCAGGGCCGGGATTTGATGAAATTCATTTTGAAAATAAGAAGGTCCGTACCCCCAATCCAGTACCACCGATTCTTCTCCTGATCCGCTACATACTTCTCCCCTGTTCTCATCCGTAAGTTCGTAGTGAAAACGCCAGCTTTTCACCTTTTCCGTTAAATTCACAAAAGGTAGATTTTCTATCCGTTCGACTACCTCAGCATCCGCTTCCCCGCTCACGGCGTTCAACCAGCGCGATTGAGCATGAATCCGAAAACCCATCGCTTCCAGAACAATCAGATAATTTTGATCTAACGGCAAATCTTGCTGGATCGCACGGGAGTAGGGGAGATCAAATCCTCTGAGCTGACGACGTTGCAAGGCACGCTGGTTGACATAACGACCGATAAGCTGCTGCTTTTTTCTCAACCGCAAACTTTCATTCTCGCCCTTGTCACCAAGAAATACCCAATACCGATCTCCACCAAACAACAAAAAATAGGAAAAAAGTATGGTTATAAAAATTTGAGAGACTGATAATTTCATTTATAATCATTATAATAAGTTGGTAACTATCTTTATCAATTTATCTTTTTCCCTGGGATCGCTGATGGCCATCAAAAGCGCAAGCGTCGTTAAAGCATTATCATTGACTTTCTTCTCTCTATTTTTGCGAAAAAGAAAATCATTTTTATCCAGAAAATAAAAATGAGGCCATTCTCTTATTGCCGTCCACAAAAGGATGGTCTTTGATGATAAAATATAAAAGATGCGCGGCTTTTTCTTCTAGAGAAGGATATAATTCTTTTTTACCAAAGTTTTGATAAATACTTCCTAAAATACCTTTAAACTGATTGCTGTTTTCTTGTCCAAATAAATCGCTGGTCTCTTTTTTAGCAACAAGATCTTTTTTTATTTTACTAATTACATTTATGGTATCTTCGTATCGCAAAACATACCTGCCTTTTGTTTTTTTGATAAGAGGCAATTTTTCTTTATCGTATTGTTCAAGCAGAGTGAGTGTTTTTGAATAATTGGCCAGTAAATTCAAAATCTCCTGTTCTTGTCCGGCTAAAAGTTCATATTTAGATTTTTCTTGTAAAAACGAAATGGCACTTTGAAGTTCTTGTAATTGATTTTTAGCTTGCAAAAGACGTTTTTCATTGATGGTATAACCTTTAATCAGGTGATCTTTAAGAGTTTTCGTGGCCCAGATACGGAATTGGGTAGCTCGCTTCGAATTTATCCGATAGCCAACGGATATAATCATATCAAGGTTATATAAGTTCATCTTTCTATTTTTTCCATCAGCAGCAACCTGTTCCATTTTGGAACAGGTTGAATTTTTATCTAATTCAGCTGACTTATAAATATTATTAATATGTTTTACAACTGCTGGCCGATTAACATCAAAAAGCTTTGAGATTAAATAGGCATCAAGCCAAATTGTATCTTTCTCCAATTTAACCTGAATTTCCGGTCCAGTCGGTGACTTATAAATTACAATCTCGCCTTTTTTGAATTCGTCTTGTTTCATAAAATAATTTTTTCTACCAAATCAACGGCTTAATCATTTTATGAACCAAATCTTTGGTATTTATCTTTGTTCCTTATTCAAACTCTACCTCAGGATCACTGATTTTTTTAATCCATTTTCCGGTAAGGTTAGAAAGTGTTTCAGCAATGTCTATGCTTGTCCCGAGCGGAGCCGAGGGATTTGGATAAATTTTTAATAAATCTACTTTGACTTTGTTGTGCTCATAATCAATCTTCAGAGCTTTGAGCATCTTCTCGCCTTTTACGAAAAACATGTTCCTGAGATGAAGATATGCCAGGACCATCAAACAAATCTCCATCTTCATATTTGCAATTTGCCAGCGGCTCTTCATATTGCTCAAGCTCGTACTATTTGAAAAACCCACCGCCTTGATATTCTTTGATTTCTATTAAATGCCTTATTTATCATAAGCCAAAACTTTTTTCATCCTTAGCAAAACTACTCGATCTCCATGCCAATCCATTTTCTGCCAAGTTTATGAGCCACCGCGGTCTTTGTGCCAGAGCCGAGGAAGAAGTAGAAGAACAATACCATTTCTCTTAGAAGAACTAAGTATGAGAAATCTAAGCAGTGTTTCCGAATTTTGTGTAGGAAAATCGCCGAATCCTTTGGATATTCCCTGCACAACATGGAAATCATCAAGTAAATTATTATCAGGTTTTCCTCGCATTTCATGCAGGTAATTTTTTAGTTCTGGAAATCCTTTTTCATTTAAGACTATTTACTTTTCATTTAAAAGAATGTTTTGCATGATACTTTATTTTAGTAAGGCAGATTATTTTTTCGGCTTCGTGGATTCAGGATAGACTTTTTTCATGACTACCGGTTGCACAGGCGCCTGTCCTTTCACGGGTTGGCTGGCAATTTTATCGACCACTTCCATGCCTTCAATTACCCTGCCGAAAATAGTGTATCCCATTTTATCCAGATTGGGTTGAGGCTCCAGACAGATGTAAAACTGACTACCATTGGATTCTCTTTTTGGATTCACCTGATCTGGCCGCCGTGCCGCACCAACCGAGCCGCGCAGATGAGGCAATCCAATTTCAGCCGGAATAGTATACCCCGGCCCTCCAGTGCCATCGTTGCTCGGATCATCATCTTTACTCAGCGGATCTCCACCCTGGATAACAAAATGGGGAACGACCCGATGAAAAGTCGTGCCATCAAAAAATTTCTCCCTGGCCAGCTTAATAAAATTTTGACTATGTAAGGGAGCCTTCTCCGTTTCCAGGGCAATCTTTATCTTGCCGTAAACAGTTTCAATAATAACCATTTCATTATGTGAATTTTGAACACTGGAATTTAAAAAAATGAAACCAGTTAAAACCATTAAAAAAAATAGAACCATTCTTCTCATTTTTGACAACGACCTCCAGAAGTTTATTTCGATGCCACTTTATTCGACAACATATATATTAATTTTAAACCAATTTGCTTTAATAAGCAATTCCATAATTTGACATTTGATTTATGAGGTCAATTATATTATATTTTTTGGCTTTTAAAAACAATTATTACAAAATTTTACGCACGGGAGAACAAATGAATATTCAAATGGTGGATGTTAAACGGCAATACCTCAAATACAAAAAGGAGATAGATGAGGCGGTTTTAAAAGTCCTGGAATCCGGTCAATTCATTAACGGACCAGACGTTCATAAGTTTGCGGAAGAAATCCAGCACTATCTGGGAGTAAAGCACGCTATCCCTTGTGCCAGCGGTACCGATGCCTTGCAGTTAGCTTTAATGGCCCTTGAGGTTGGTCCCGGTGATGAAGTGATTACCACCCCGTTTACTTTTGTTGCCACTGCCGAAACTATCGCCATCCTGGGCGCTCACCCTGTTTATGTCGATATCGATGAAAAAACCTACAATATCGATCCCCATCTTATCAAAAAAGCGGTATCTAAAAAAACCAGAGCGATTATTCCAGTGCATCTTTATGGTCAATCTGCTGACATGGATCCCATTCTGGAAATTGCCTGTCAATACGGGATACCGGTCATTGAAGATGCCGCGCAGGCAGTAGGAGAAAAATACAAAGGGAAGCCAGTATGTTCGTTTGGACTGATGGGCTGTATTTCTTTTTTCCCCAGTAAAAATTTAGGCGCCTATGGAGATGGGGGCATGGTCGTAACCAACGATGATAAAATGGCAGAAAAGATTCGCATGATTGCCAACCACGGATCCAAAATTCGCTATTATCATGAACTCTTAGGAGTGAATAGCCGGTTGGATACTATTCAAGCTGCTATTTTACGGGTGAAACTGCGCCACCTGGATGACTGGAACGCCAAGCGAAGGGAAATTGCAAAATATTACACTAAAAAACTGGGGAATAGCCAGATTACTCCTCCTTACATTGCTCCCTATGCTCAGCATATTTTTCATCAGTATACCATCAGAGTAAAAGAAAAAAGAGATGAGCTACAGAAATATCTGAATGAAAAACACATCCCCAATGCTATACACTATCCCATACCTCTCCATCTCCAGCAGGCATTTCAAAAAAATTCTCCATACCGCGAAGGTGATTTCCCCAAAGCCGAAAGTGCCGCCCGGCAGGTCATTTCCCTTCCCATGCATCCTGATCTCACTTTAGAGGAACAGGATTATATTATCGAAGAGATTCTCAGATTTTTCAAACATTAAACTTTCATTAAAGGACAAGATGTTAGATCTAAAATTTATTAGAGAAAATCCAGAGCTGGTCAGAGAGGGTCTGCGCAAGAAGGGGGTATCAGATGAAGTCGATACCATTCTCCAGCTGGATGAAAAGCGCAGAGAAATTATCCAGAAAGTCGAGACGCTGAAACATGAGCGCAATGATCTCACTCAACAGGTAAGTCAGCTGAAAAAATCTGGAAAATCAACCGACGCTGTTATCCAGAGAACCCGTGAAATTTCTCAGACTATCAAAGATCTGGATGACGAGCTAAAAAATGTTGAAATTTCTTTAAAGAGTGTACTGGATCGCCAACCTAATCTTCCTCATGCCTCCGTTCCGCCTGGAAAGGATTCTTCTCAAAACGTGGTGGTGAAAACCTGGGGAGAGTTGCCAGAATTTGATTTTGAAATTTCCAATCACCTTGAAATTGCTGAACGTTTAGATATTTTAGATTTTCCCCGAGGAAGTAAAATTAGTGGACGGGGATTTCCGGTTTATAAGGGAAAAGGCGCGAAGCTGGAGCGAGCCCTCATTAATTTCATGCTGGACATACAGAGCAATGAACATGGATATAAAGAAATATTTCCTCCTTTCCTGGTGAACCGAGAAAGCATGTATGGTACCGGCCAGCTTCCCAAATTACAGGAAGACATGTATTTTTGTGAGCAGGATGATTTATTCCTCATCCCCACCGCAGAAGTACCTCTCACCAATCTTCATCGTGATGAAATTTTGCCCGGCGATAAATTACCACTGAAATACTGTGGCTACACAGCATGCTTTCGCCGTGAAGCGGGTTCATGGGGTAAGGACACTCGCGGTTTCCTGCGGGTTCATCAGTTTAACAAAGTCGAACTGGTTAAAATCGTTTCTCCGGAGACTTCCTATCAGGAATTAGAATTGCTTCTCAAAGATGCCAGTCGAATTCTTGAACTTCTGGAAATTCCTTATCGTGTCGTCGAACTCTGCTCCGGTGATTTAAGCTTCGCCGCTGCGAAATGCTATGATATTGAAGTCTGGTCTCCGGCCGAAAAACGCTGGCTGGAAGCCAGCAGCTGCAGTAATTTTGAGGATTTTCAAGCGCGCCGGATGAACCTGCGTTTCCGCCGAAATCCGACAGCCAAGCCGGAATTTCCGCATACCCTTAACGGTTCCGGTATGGCCACCTCCCGTCTCATTGTGGCCCTCCTGGAAAACTATCAAACCGACGAAGGCTCAGTTATGGTGCCAGATGTTCTGCAATCGTATACCAACTTTACTTTGATTAAACGTGAGGATTAAAATCTCCCATGTTTCGATTGATCATCTTCGTGCCTGTTTTGATAATCGAAACAATTATTATGAGTTTCCTGGCGATCATCGGAGGATTATTTAATCCATATTCTGCATTCAATACCTTCATAATGCATCTCTGGGCGCGAATTCTCCTCATTTCCGCCGGGGTAAAATTAAAAGTCTCTGGTCTAGAGAATCTTGACAAAAAAACCTCTTATATTGTGATCGGAAATCACCAGAGCCACATAGATATTCCAGCAGTGACGGTGGCTTTACCAATTCCGCTGCGGATCATCTCAAAAAAAGAATTATTCAAAATCCCAGTCTTTGGCTGGGGGATGAAAGCAATAGGAATCGTTTCCATTGATCGATTCAATAAAATAAAATCGATTGAAACCCTCCAGCACACAGAACAAATTTTACAAAAACACCATATCTCCATTTTGGCATTTCCGGAAGGAACCCGCAGCCCGGATGGTAAAATTTATCCCTTTAAAAAAGGACCTTTTATATTAGCCATCAACACCGGTCGACCCATTTTACCGGTTTCGGTGAGCGGAACCAGAAAAATCCTTCCAAAAGGCCGAATCAGGATACATGGAGGAAAAGTAAAAGTAGTAATTCATCCCCCCATATCAGTAAGCGGTAAACAGTTAAGCG
>CAYMXZ010000082.1:0-14215 GCA_964394475.1 uncultured Caldithrix sp.
CTTCTTTTCGCCCAATTTCTCTGATTTCATGAATGAGAGCAGTATGAATGCCGATGTTATAGCCATTATGCAATTTTAAAACGATATGATGACTGTCGGCCGTTTCGGAGCGAGGCAGGATGATTCCTTTGAATACTCCACGGGCAGTGTCCATTTCTACGGCACTCCATACGGAGACTTTATTTGCCTTTAAAACGGAAAGAGCGGGTTCACGATAACCTTTATATTGATCATTCATGAACATTTTCCTTTATATATTCCCATAACACCTCAGAAACAAGCTTCCCTGAAATTTTACCTCGCAGAGTTTCCATGACCGATCGCATGGCAAAGCGATGAATTTTTTCTCTTCCATTAAAATCGGTTAAATTCCCGGGAATTGCTTTTTTGATGATATCCTGCAGTCGTCTTTTGTTAATCGTTTTGCTTTCAGTTGTTTGAACAAAGCGGTTTAAGATGTGTTCAATCTCGATTTCGTTTGATTGTAGAAAATCGGTGATGATTTTTTCGCCGTTTTCCAGCAACGGCGGGTTTTCTTCAACTGCCTGCCAGAATCTTTTCCATTCTGCATCTGTTAGTTTCTGTACGGGATAATTTGCCCTTTTCCAGGCCTTAGTTTTTTCAAATAAAAATCGCGCTATTTGCACCTTATAATCTGGATGGTTGTCAACTAATTCTTGAAATAATTTTGCCATGGGAGAGGAAGCAATGGGAATTAATAAATGCTCGGGGATTTTCCACTGGCGATATTTTTCAATCCGCTTCCAGAAAGGTTCGGGAACTCGCAGGCTAATGGATTGTAACTGCTGTTCGGTAATTTCCAGGGGAGGCAGGTCGGTATCCGGGTACATCCGATCGGGCCCCGGCAAAATCCTTTCAAATCCATTTGTGCCATCGATCAGAGCCTGACGGGTTTCGTTGGGAATGCCGATGGTGGCTTCGCGGGCCCGGATACTAATTTCGTTGGTCGCTGTCTGCACATCCTCATGGTTTCCCCAAACCAGCACCAGTGCGTCTTCAGGTTCAGCATTCATACTTTTACGTATTTTCTGCCAGGTAAAGCTATCGATTGTTTCTTCGGTACTTTCAGAGGTGATAAGGTTAGGGAGTCGGGTAAGGCAGGCGATAACTCGAACCCGATCAGAAATTTCCTTCGAAAATACCTTATCGGTTTGAGTAGGAAGACTCAGAATGCCGGCGAAGCCTTTTAAATTTACACAATGAATTTCTTCCTGCCGGTGCAAAGCTTGTTGCAAAGGTTCCCAGGAGGTTTTGGTGAGCAGAGAGGTCACATCGGCCGAGAAAGAGCGGAATGTTTTTTCGGTAATTCCCCGGCGATGAAGTTCTTTTCGAATTTGCAATAATGAATATTGCCGGCGGGCTTCGTTGTATATAAGCCGCGGTAAATAAGGAATTCTTGAAACTCCCTTAATCTCCACTCGGGTACCCCCGGTAATACTGACGTTCACATCCTGTCGGGCGGCACCAATGCCGGTACGAACCTTGCCGGTACTTCTGACCGTCCAGCGAAGGATGTTTGCCACTTCTGCGGCTTCAAATGGAGTATGCAGGTCGGCACGTGTCAATATCTCTATGAGCGGCATGCCGAGGCGATCGGTGCGATAGACTCGCCGATGGCCGACATCGGAAACCTCCCGGCAGGCATCTTCTTCCAGACCAAGCTGAATAAGTCCAATTTTCCTATTTTTATAAGGAATCCATCCATCAACGCCCACAATGGTGGTCCGTTGAAATCCAGTAGGAATGCTTCCATCCAGATATTGTTTGCGGGAAATATGTAATTCACTTACCAGCTGATAATTCAGCAGCATGGCAATTTCCAGGGCAATATCCAATGCCTGACGGTCTAATTCGAAGGGAGGGGTGTCATCCATTTCGTAAGTGCAGACGCTTTCATGATTAATTTGATAGATGATCTCTTTTTTGGTTTTGAATTCCATTAGCGCCGTTCCATCGTATTCTCCCAGTTCTGAAAGCGTCGGGCGCATGTGACGGAGGATTTCGGCGTTAAAAACGGCATTATACAGACCGGCCGGGCAGCGACAAAACAATTTTTTTTGGGTAAGTAATTGCTGGTGGATTTCCAAACCGACTTTCAGACCAATCTCGGCATAATCTGCCTCGGTCATTTCTTCAAATGGTTTAAAGTATGTTATCATTGCTTATCTGCTGCTCATTTCTCTCTTGATGTGGTTTTTATCATCGGATACTTTCTGGGAAATTGTACATGGCAGTAAAGAAATTCTCAACGTATCGTTATCATCATTTTCAAAAATTTCACACTGATGTTTAATGAAAACAAGTGAAATGAAATTATTAAGATAACCTGCCAAGAAAGAGAGGTAATGAATTGGTCATTTTTTAGAAGGGAATAAACCGATGGGCTGCACAAAATACGAGGAGGCATTTAAAGTGGGTGGTCATTTCTGACACTTACTTTGTGACAGCCCATCTGTTTATAAAAACGTAGAATTCCCTGATGGAGTTCCCGGTTTAGAATGATACTGAAAAGTAAGCTGGCGTTGAATGTTCCTGAAAATAAATTGTATAACTGGATAATTTATAGAAACTTAACAAAAGAGAAGTTTCATGTGGAAGTAGCGGTTAAAACATCTTCTCGGCTTCGAAGAGATCGCACGAATCTTTTAAATTGATATCTACATTTCGTAAGCGGCATTTATAATAAAAATCTTCAGAATGCGATTCTTTCTCTCCCATATGAATGAAAGACATCCGGAATTTACAAAATTGGCAGGTCCGTTCAGTAGGAGTATTTGGAGACGGATGACTCTCAGAACTTCCGAAGCGGTAAAAGAATCTGGAAAGGATTTCTATATAATAGGCAATATTTTTAAGCACCTTCCGAATCCGCACCAATAAAAATAATTGCACTAAGATGATGGAAAGCAAGGCTATCAGAATGATCTTTAGAATTAAAAAATTTTCATCCAGCAAATTCATGGCCCACTGTCTCTGTTAATCTTTCTACCTTTAAAAACTCTGTTGAGTTTCATCACCTGTAATTTTTTTCAGAAAAAAGTTTATTATATTTCAGTAGATGAGGTATTGATTTATTTTACAAAGCTGTTCAGCAAGATTTTAATTTTTCATTCTAAATTTTACACTATTCATACAGGGAGTGATAAGTATATTCACAGAATTTGTATAAAATATTCCTGTGAAATTGTACCGCTACTTAAAATTTTTTAATGGCAATATTCCTTATATCTGAAAGTATAAGCCAATACCCAGATGAAAGAAAAATCCGCTAAAATCATAGTTGGCATCGGTTCGGTAGTTATCATCGCGGGCCGTAATTTTTCCATCAGGTATATCAGGAAAATTTTGTTGTACTTCGAGCACTCCTTCCATTTGCTGAAGATTTGCCTGTCGGTATCCCGCTTCGGTTTCCAGAGAAAATAAATGGGAAAATCGAAATTGCACACCTGCGCAAAAATTAGCCGTGAGAGAGCTGGAGTTAAAATTTCCCTGATTATTAACTGAATTTTTTCCATCATGATAGACAAATTCAGAGCGAGCACCACCCATGGCAAAACCAGCCCCACCACTTACGTAAAAGTTAATTGGTCGCCACGAACTATATTTCAAAAAATATTTTAGACCAAGGGAAAATTCAAAGAGCTCAACATTTCGGTCATTTAAGAACTTCAAGGTGGAATTGCTCAGGGAATTTTCATAATCTACTGTTGACGATTCCCGAAAATAATATGTGCTGAAGTAAAGATAGTATCGACTTTCGTAATGATATTCAATCTGAATTCCTCCCATCAGATTCCCATTGAACGGCTTTGGTAAGGGGAGAGGTTGAGAAACAAGGTTGCTCAGGCTAATGATCCCATAGCGGTTGTTTTCATCCACTTTACTCATGTTTACTTTTGCATAACCGACATAAGGTCGCAGGGAAAAAGAAAAGGCGTTCGCCTGATGAGGATAGATGAAAAGGACAAAAATACAAAATGACCATATTTTTTTCATTTTTGATTCATGCATGGCATGGTAAACTCATGGACCAGTGATGTTTTCATGTCAGAAATTACGTCCCGAGCCTTTTAATTATACTCTACATCCAGATAACTGGGATGCAGGTAGTAATCCCCAAAACCTGTTCGATCAATAAACAGAAATACCTTACGTCGGCTATAATAGCGCCAGACTTCATAGGGTTGAGAGTTCAATTCAAAGGGGTGACGCTCAATATCGTCAGGTTCGCCGAATTTAATATAAATTCGGCCCCGATCAGTGAGCCATCCATCCTGGCTTAAAGTTGAGAAATTTTGATTCGCCACATTCACTCGTAAAAAATATTCATCCATCAATTCATTTTTTTCGGTTTCCGGATTGGGATCCATCCGCTTCCAGAATCGCTGGAAATAGGCTAATTTTTCTTCGTAACGCTGTTTCAGTGCCCAACCGATGGAATCGGCTTCTATAATATAGCGCATCTGATTCAGGGCATTATCCAGATCCCGCGGTGAATCTGGACTCTCCGTCCAGTAGAAGGTGAAAACTTTTTTGGATTTAATCATTTGATTTTTATAAGTGCCGGTAACTTCTAATTCATATCGGCTTTGATCGAGTAGCTGGCGGTTGATCCGAATATAATTGTCGTTTACCTTTCCTTTGTTTTGTAAATAATACTGGTTGAATAGCACCACACTTCCAGCTGGATTGTGAATCACATATTCGATCTTTAAAGAATCCTGGGGATCGGTGACGAGGGATTTAAAATAAAAAATCAGATACTTGTCGCTTCCGGCAAAATTGTTGGTCAGATTGGGCTCAAAGTCTATGATTTTTTGACTGCTATCCATTTTCACATTTTGAATAAAAAGTAAATCGCTGAGCAGGAATTTTTTCTCCCGGATATCATCCAGTATTAGATTGAATTTACGATTTACCTGCTTATTATTATTTTTATCCAGTGCGGTTATTATTAATTCATATTCATCAGCCTTCAGGAAAAAATCGCTGTGAAAAGTGTTGGTAATCTGGCGAGAATTGGTTTCCCGGAATAATTGAGTTTCGATCTGTTTGTTAATGGTGCGATTTAAACTAAATTCTTTTGATTTGTTGATAAGATAGATGTCGAAATTGATACTGGCCTGATATAAAGTATCTCGCTTCAAAAAAGTCAAGTCGTCATTAATTATTTGAAAATAAATTCTTACCAATCTCAGGCTGTCGGAAAGGTCAGTTTGAAATGATCGGAAAATGCCCACCTGAAAAAAGGGTAATCCAATCCCGCTCATTTTCGAAGCGGAAAGGTATTGAGCAAACGCACCATTAAAAAGGACGACGATAAACGCCAGTGATATAAATATTCTTTTCATTATTCCTCCACAATTTCGCCATAGAGTTCATACTCGGTGGCATCCATTATTTTAACGTTATAGAATTTGCCAGGTTTGGGAATTATTAATTTTTTTTGAATCAACACCTCATTATCAATTTCCGGAGAATCGGCATAGGTCCTTCCCCGTGCAATTTGCGTATGGGGATCATATTCATCTATTAACACCTGCCGCTGCTGGTTGATGAGCAATTGATTTTTTTGCCAGGAAATATGTTGTTGTGCCTGCATAATCTCGCGATATCTTTCTTGCGCCACAGAACGCCGAGGAGCGGGGAGATCATAGGCTGAGGTGTTCTCCTCTGGTGAATAAACAAAAGTCCCCAGCCGCTCAAATTGAAAGTCGGTGATGAATTTTAACAATTCCTGAAAATCGGCTTTCGCTTCCCCAGGGTGTCCTACAATTACCGTGGTGCGGATAGCGGCATCTGGAATTTTTCGACGAATGTTATTTAAAATATTTTTAATTTTTTTAGCGCTGGCTCCCCGCTTCATCAATTTTAACACCTTCTCACTGATGTGCTGAATGGGTAAATCAATATAATGGACAATTTTATCGCTATCGGCAATAACATCCACCAGCTCATCCTGGAAAGTGGTTGGATACGTGTAATGGAGCCTGATCCATTGTAAATCTTTTATCTTCTCCAATTTTTTTAATAATTGGATCAAACGCGGCTTCTGGTATAAATCGGCGCCGTAAGAAGTTGAATCTTGAGCAACCAGAATAATTTCCTTTACCCCTCGGTGAGTCAAAAGTTCGGCTTCTTGAACAACATCTTCTAAGGGCCGACTGCGGAGCTTGCCCCGCATCAAGGGAATGGCACAAAAGGCACATTTGTGATTACAGCCTTCAGAAATCTTTAGATATGCATAATGCGGCCTGTTGGATAATATTCGATATTGATAAAGGTGATTGTTTCCTTGCGGGGCAAAATGAAGATAACCAAGCAGGTCTGAAAATGCTTCTGTGCCAAAATAGGCATCTACTTCCGGAATATGTTTTTTTAGTTGGTGATAATATCTGGCCGATAGACAACCGCATACAATTATTTTAAGATTTTCCTTACGTTTTTTATATTCTATCGCTTCTAAAATGGACTGGATGGATTCTTCTTTGGCAGGAAGAATAAAACCACAGGTGTTGATAATAATCACCTCAGCCTGTTCTGGTTGCGGCACAAGTACTGCACCATTCACCTGTAATTGTCCCATTAAAATTTCAGAATCATAAACATTTTTGGAACAACCAAGGGTCGTTAAATGAATTTTCAAAGGATGAGATAATGGTGCTTTACCCACGCTCAATTTTTGTTTTTTTGCTGATGGTTTCAAAACAAAGAAGCTCCTCAGGCAATTAGAAATCAGACCATGCCAAAATAAGGATAATACTGTTGAAAAACAAGAGCCACCATGGATCGAGATAATCCGGACTTTCGATATAACAAGTTTTTATATCCAAAATGCTTAATATAGTTTCTTAAAAAGTTTCTGATAAAGCGGAGTGAGAAAAGCCGGCCAGCTAAATAGTTGAAGTTTAAGTATCTCTAATCTGTTTTCAGGACCGGGGCGTAATTTCCAACGGAAGGAATCTATACCATCGAGGCGATATACAGGAAGGCGGGGTAAACAAAACGGATTGACAGCACGAGAGGTTCCCCGGAGATGAATGCATGCGAATTGATAGCCAGCCTGTCGCACGGCGTGCTGCACTGAGAAATTCTGCATTCCAAACGGATAAGCAAAAGAAAGAATCGCTTGATGAGTCAGTTGATGTAATAGCTGGCGAGATTCGTTTACTTCAAATTCTAATTCTCTGGTTGACAGGTAAGTCAGTGCTCGGTGGCTCACTCCGTGTGACCCGATTTCCATACCGCTTTTGACGAGCTCTGCAATCTGGCCTTCGTTCAGGTGATAAAATTGGTCACAACTAAAAGGCGTATCCCAGCTGTTTTTTTTGCCGATAAAGCCGGTGATGATAAAAATTACCGCAGTGAAATTCATTTTTTTCAGGACAGGAAATGCTTCATCGTAAACCGATGCATAGCCATCATCAAAAGTAATGATAATTGGTTTGGCAGGGATACTGCCGTGGATAACATCATGGAAAGTAATGGATTGGAATTTTTTTTCTTGCAGGTACTGCATTTGTTGCCGGAAGCGTCCGGGCGAAATAGTATTCACCCCGAATTCTTTCTGAGAAGTTATCTTATGATAAGAAAGAATTGGAATATGCGAGAGAGACTTCACCATCCGGGATGAGCAAAATTTTAATGAATCTGATCTTTTAATGGGCTATAGGGAAGACCAGAAAGTTGAGAGAGAGATTTTTTTACGACCTTTCCTTTATATATGGAAAGACCTTTAGCGAGTCCGGCATCTGCAAGAATCGCTTTTTCAAAACCCAGCTCACATATTTTTATGATGTAAGGCATGAGCGCGGCGGAAAAAGCCCGGGAAGCAATTTTGGGTACCACCGCTGTAATATTGGATACCCCGTAATGGATAATTCCGTCAACTTCGAAAGTGGGATTATCATGATGGGTAATTTTACTGGTTTCAACACTGCCTCCCAGGTCAATATCCACGTCTACGATCACCGACCCTTCATGCATGGTTTTGACCAATTCTCTTGATATGATTTTAGGGGTGGGCTGTTCAGGTATCTGTATACAACAAATCAGCAAATCCGTATTGGGAAGGAGTTCTTTAATATGGTCGTCGGTGCTGATGAGGGTGGAAATATTGGGATACCCGAGGGCATCCAGTTCCAATAGTCTGGTATAATCGTTATCGAGTATCGTTACTCTGGCTCCCAAACTGGCGGCGGTTATAGCTGCCTGCTTTCCCACATTTCCTGCTCCGATGATAGTGACGAGGGCGGGTGGAGAACCCGTGACCCGACCTAATACAATTCCTCTTCCGCCAACATGCTTCTGCAAATAATACGCGCCATTTAGAACGGCCATTTGTCCCGCAATTCGACTGATAGGTTGAACCAGCGGACGTCGTTTTTGTTCGTCCTCTACAAATTCGTAAGAGAGACAGGTACAATTTTTTTCGGTCAGCGTTTTTAATAAGTCAGGATTATTTACGAAATGAAAAAATGATAGGAATATCTGGTTCGGTTTCACCAGCTCCAGTTCCACCGGTTGGTGTTCGCGGATTTTCAGCACCGCGTCGCTTAGAGAATATAATTTCTCTGAAGACGGGACAATCTTAGCGCCCACTCGTTCATATTGTGAGTCCAGGGCTTCGCAGTATTCACCCGCCCCGGTTTCCACATACACCTGATGTCCGCGACGGACAATTTCTTTAACCAGAAAAGGTAAAGCTCCCACTCTCATTTCTTGAATTCGTAATTCTCTGGGAATTCCAAATTTCATTTTCTCTCCTTCCTGGACAACTGTGATCTCTAATTAAAGAAAGGTTTCGTTTTTAATTTATCGGTTATTTGTGACAATTACTAATAAAATTACATTCGAACTATATTCAATACTCCAGGCGATCTAATTATCCGGGAAGGAAAATCACACGCAACAGTGGTCTGGCACTGAAAATTTGATGGATGATTTCTGCTAAAGTACTTCGCTGAACTTTTTCAATTTCACTCATCACATGTTCCACTGTTTGATATTCCCTCAGATAAATTTCCATTTTCGCCAATCGACTCATTCGTTTGGAACTGCTCTCTAAACTTAATACTAAATTTCCCTTGAGCTGTGTTTTTAAACGGTCGAGTTCATTTTCAGTGATGATCTTATTTTTCAAATTTTGGATTTCTTTTTCAACTAATTGTAATGCCCGATCTTTCTTGTTCTTGTCGGTTCCCAGGTAAATTGCGAGTAATCCATTATCCTGGAAGAAGTCAACATAGGAATAAATGGAGTAAGCCAGTCCGTATTTCTCGCGGATATTTTGAAACAGGCGGGAACTCATCCCAAACCCTAACAGGGTATTTAATAATAATAATTCGTATTTATTGGCATGAGCGTATGGCAAACCAATCGTCCCCAAACAGATATGGGCCTGATTGATAGGCCGTTGGTAAAGAAATTCACCTTCTCCAGTTTGGAGGACCGGCGGGGTAGGGAAGATCTTTTGAGAATTGGGAAGATCGAATTTTTGCTCGCATAATCTGACAAGCTTTTCATGTTCTACCTTACCGGCAGCAGCAATGATGATATTGCTGCTAATATAATGGTTTTCATAAAAATCGATCAGTTGTTCCCGGGTAATAGAGCATATAGTTTCTTTGGTCCCCAGGATGGGATAACCCAGACTATTTTCTGGATAAAGCTTCTCCATGAAAATGTCCTGAACCAGATCATCAGGAGTATCCTCGACACTGTCAATTTCATCCAGGATTACCTGACGTTCTCGCTCAATATCTCTGGGTGAAAACAGGGAATGACACACCATGTCGGTCAGAATATCTACGGCTCGTGGAAGCTGGCTGTCCAGTACTTCTGCATAATAGCAGGTTTGTTCTTTTGAGGTAAAAGCATTCAGGTAGCCGCCTACTGATTCGAGGCTGCGAGCAATTTCACGGGCTGAACGTTTTTTGGTGCCTTTGAACATCAAGTGTTCAAGAAAATGGGCAATACCATTGTTGTTTTTATTTTCCTGCCGGGAACCGGAGCGAATCCAGACACCAATACTCACTGAATGGTAATGCGGAATAGATTCGCTCACTACAATCAACCCATTGGCAAGGGTAGTTTTATGATACTGAGTGTACATCATGTAAGGGAAATTATCGTCGTGTAATTATTCAAAGCAACAACCATATTTCATCTTACATTCACAGCGGATAGTAAGAAGCTGTTCAGTCAGGCACTGGTCTTGTCGATGAAAGCGCGGGGCACGAATTATTTCTTCTCACCTTCTTTTTGCTTTTGTTGTCGTTTCAGGTATTCTTTGCGACTCAAATTATAGCGGCCTTCGCGGTCGATTTCCTTTAAGACCACATGAATTTTATCACCTATTTTTACAATATCGGTCACGGTTTTCACATGGCTGGTATCGAGTTCTGAGATGTGGATCAGGCCCTCTTTGCCAGGCAGGAATTCAGCAAATGCGCCGAAGTTCATAATGCGTTTTACCGTGGCGTGATATTCTTTTCCCAGTTCCGGTTCTTGAATAATGGCTTCAATTTTTTCCTTCGCCAGTTTCGCCATTTCCACGTCCGGGGAAGCAATAACGGTAAACCCAGAGTCGTCAATATCTATTTTTACGCCGGTTTCTTCGATAATTCCACTAATAATTTTCCCGGCCGGTCCAATCACTTCTCCGATTCGATCGGTAGGAATATTCAGGGTCAATATGCGCGGAGCATAAGGAGAAAGATCTGCTTTGGGTTTCTGGATGGCTTTTTCCATAATATCCAGTATTTTTAGACGGGCGGTTCGAGCTTTGGCCAGCGCTTCTTTTATGATCTCAAAACTCAAACCACTGATTTTAATATCCATCTGAAAAGCGGTAATTCCTTCTCGTGTTCCAGCGACTTTAAAATCCATATCGCCCAGATGATCCTCGTCACCCAGGATATCCGTTAAAATTTTTACTTCTTGATTTTCAGCGATTAAACCCATCGCTATACCAGCCACATGACATTTTATCGGAACTCCCGCATCCATTAAGCTCAATGAGCCCGAACAGACGCTGGCCATTGAGGATGAGCCATTGGATTCTAAAATGTCAGAGACAATGCGGATGGTGTAAGGGAAAGTGTCTTCGGTGGGAAGAACAGGTTTTAAAGAGCGTTCAGCCAGATTGCCGTGTCCAATTTCACGACGGCCCGGTCCACGGAAAGGTTTCACTTCACCTACACTAAAAGGAGGAAAATTATAATGCAGCATGTAGCTTTTGCTGCTTTCTCCTTCCAGGGTTTCCACAATCTGCTCATCAATTTTAGTGCCCAGCGTGGTAACGCCCAGACTTTGAGTCTGACCGCGGGTAAATAAAGCGGAACCATGAGTCCGGGGAAGAATTCCAATTTCACAACTGATCTCCCGAATGTCATCCATCCCCCGTCCATCCAGACGTCGGTTTTCATGAATAATCATTGAACGAACTTCATCTCTTTCAATCTCATGCAGTTGTTCTGTAATTAGAAGTTTCAGCTGTTCATCCTCTTCACTGAAGTTCTGAATGGCTTCTTCCAAAATTTCATCCAGACGCTGATGTCTGCTTTTTTTATCGACGATCTGAATGGCTTCTTTTATTTTTTCCCGGGAAAATTGCTCAACTTTCTCTTTCAACCCCTCCGGGATTTCGGGAGAAGATATTTCCATTTTTACCGGGTTGAATTGACTGATGATTTCTTTTTCGAGCTCAATAATCTGCTTAATATGGTGGTGACCAAATTCCAGGGCATTTAACATCACTTCTTCGGATATTTCCCGGGATTCGCCTTCTACCATCAGAATAGAATCTTCAGAACCTGCGATAACTAACTCCAGATCGCTCTCGCTGGTCTGTGAGTAGGTGGGATTGATGATGAATTCTCCGTGTATTCTGCCCACCCGAACGGCTGCAATGGGGCCGGCAAAGGGAATATCGGAAATGCTCAAAGCGACTGAGGCTCCAATGGTTCCCAGGACGTCGCCATCGTTTTCGCGATCGCTGCTGAGAACAAAAGCAGTTACCTGGGTTTCGTTTCGAAAGTTTTCGGGGAAAAGCGGCCGTAATGGGCGGTCAATTAAGCGTGCGCTGAGAATTTCTTTTTCGGTGGGACGACCTTCTCGCTTAAAGAATCCTCCTGGAATTCGTCCCGCTGCATAGGTTTTTTCCTGATATTCAACGGAAAGAGGAAAAAAGTCGATATACTCTTTGGGTTGTTTGCTGCTCACTGCTGTCACCAAAACCATGGTATCTCCATAGCGAACCACGCAGGAGCCATTCGCCTGCTTGGCCAATTTGCCTGTCTCAATACTTAAAAGTCTTCCACCAATCTCACGTTCTTTTTTAATGATCATATCTACTCCCAGATTCCTTATCTTCTCAGACCGAGTTCATTGATCAGGTTACGATATCTTTCAATATCTTTCTTTAATAAATAGTTCAGCAATCTTCTTCTTTTACCGACTAATTTTAGCAGGCCGCGGCGGGAATGGTGATCTTTGGCATTGCTTTTCAAATGCTCGGTGAGATCAGCAATACGCCGGGTGAGAAGCGCTACCTGTACTTCGGTTTTTCCTGAATTTTTTGGATCGCCTCCAAATTTTTTAATGATCTCGAGTTTTTCCTCGTTAGTTAACGTCATTGTTGCCTCCGCTTTTTATAGTTTTAAACAAATTTTTTTATCATTCTCTAACTGGCGTTTAAGTTCATCCTGGTCACGAAATTTTTTCTCGTCCCGGATGAATTTTTTAAAAAAGACTTCGATCGATTCTCCATAAATTAAACCTGAAAAATTAAAAATATGAACCTCCAAAGTCAAGGGATCAAAATTAAAGGTGGGTCGGTTTCCAATGTTCATCATTCCCTGATAGCGTTGGCCTTTGAGCTGAACATCCACCGCATACACGCCTCGAGCAGGTATCAATTGGTTGGAATGGAGAAGACGGATATTCGCCGTAGGATAACCAAGGGAAGAACCCCGCTGATTTCCTCTTTCAACAATTCCTGTTATTTTATACATGCGGCCTAAGAAGCGATTGGCTAGTTCCACCTGACCATTTTTTAAAAAATGTCGAATTTTACTGCTGTTCACCACTTCATTTTCCAGAAAGAAAGGTTGCACTACCGCAACGGAGAAATCCGCTTCCTTTCCCAATTCTTTTAGCTGCTCCGGGTGCCCCTCTCGATTTCTTCCAAAAGCATGATCATAACCCACTACTATTTTTTTCATCCGTAATCGTCCAATCAATAACTGGAAAGTAAACTCCCGGTAACCCGTTTTAGAAAATTCTCTGGTAAACGGAATAACCACCACCACCTGTAATCCCAATTCCCTTAGATAGTTTATCTTTTCTTCCAGAGGGGTCAAAAGTTCTATCGGGGAACCACCAGCCGGGGAAAGAACTTCTTTGGGATGAGGGTGGAAGGTGACCAGAGCCTTTACATATTTGCCATCTTCGGCCAGTAAATGCAACTGATTGATAATACTCTGATGTCCCAGATGAAGACCATCAAATGATCCCACGGTAACTATAGTGGGTTGATTTATATCGATTTCAGGAATGGAATAAAATACTTTCATTTTTATTTATTTTTGACCATGCTGTACGAAATTCATCGATGGACAGGGAATCTTCCACTCGATAGGGACCAATACTTGTTCTGATCAATCCCTCTAAATAACCTGTTGATTCCATTTTATGAGCAATGTCCAGGCCCAGAGTTCGGATATATGTACCGCGGCTGCAACGAACTTTAAAAACTAACTTATCCGGTTGATAATCCAATAGACTCAATTCATAGATCTGGATATTTCTGAAACGTTCGGGTACTTCTTTTCCTTGCCTGGCCAGGCGGTAAAACCGTTTACCATCGACTTTGGCGGCCGAATACGCGGGTACTTTTTGCTGAGATGGACCGAGGAAACTGTTTAGAATGCTCATCACCTGATCTTTGGTAAGAGTTTTAGTCGGTTTTTCTTCTACAATCTCTCCGGTTTTATCTAAAGTAGTGGTGGTTTTCCCCAATCGAAGAATGGCCTCATATTCTTTTGGCAAATCCATAAATTCTTTGATTTTCTTGGTTGCCTTGCCTACACATATCAGAAGTACACCCGAGGCAAAGGGATCAAGAGTCCCGGCATGGCCGACCTTTTTTAGCCCGGTCACCTTTTTTACTTTTTTTACAACATCGAAAGAA
>CAYMXZ010000083.1:0-14178 GCA_964394475.1 uncultured Caldithrix sp.
CCAGAGGCATTTCTCCGATCTCATCGAGAAATACCATGCCCTGATTTCCCAATTCTAATTTCCCTCTGGTCGTTTTTACCGCTCCGGTAAAGGCACCCTTTTCATAGCCAAAGAGTTCACTCTCTAAAAGATTGGCAGGCATGGCCGCACAATTAATCGCAATAAACTTCTGGCGATAGTACTGACTTCTTTCAAAAATATGGCGCGCAATGATTTCTTTTCCCACCCCGGATTCACCACTAATCAATACCGGTTCTGAGCTGTCTTTAATCTTTTCAATAAGATTTAATATATTTTGCATGGATTGGCTAACAGCGACAATATGATCAAAATGCAGATTATTTTTTAATTTAGAGCGCAGTTCATGATTTTCCCGCTCCAGCTTAAGCATTCGTAATGCTTGTTTAATTAAAAATGGTAGTTCTTCCTCTATGTTTTCACCTTTTGAGAAATAAGAATATGCTCCCTGGCGCTGAGCCTCTAAGGCATATTCATGATCTTTAAAAGAAGTGACCACGATAATCTTGGCATCATGTCCCTTTTTAATGATCTCTTCCAGCAGATTCAAACCATCTTTTATCTGCGGTAAACCCAGATCTAAAATGATAAGATCGGGTAAAAACTCCTGGAAAACTTCCAAGGCTTCCTTTTTATTAAAGGCTAACTTTAAATCATATTGTTGGCCGATCCATTTTCGATAACTCTCGGCCCACATCACATTATCTTCGATAATTAATATTTTTTTTGGATCCTCCATTGCCAATCCTTCTAGATGAGATAAGGTAAGCGTATATTAAAAATTGTTCCTTTCCCTAATTTGCTGGTCACATCGATAAAACCATGATGGGCAGTAATAATCTGACGCACAATAGCTAACCCCATCCCATTTCCCCCTTCTCGTTTACGGGTAGTAAAAAATGGGTCAAAAATCTTATCCAGGAATTCTTCCGGAATTCCTTCTCCATCGTCTAAAAATTCAATATATATCCAGGTAGTGCGACGGAAATCAGATAAGGGCCGTAAAGGTCGAGTAGTAATTTTTATTCGACCTTTATTCTCCTTTATGGCCCCAATACTATTTTCACAGAGATTTAAAAAAACTCTTTGCATCTGATCGACATCCACATTTATCTGGGGAATACTATCAGAATAATTTCTCTCCAGACGAATATGAGGAGGTATTTTGATTAAATCTAAGGTCATATCAATCAGGTGATTGACATTCACCAGGCTGAGATGGAGTTCTTTTGGGCGGGCATAGTGCAGTAAATCTTTTACTAATTTTTCAGTATAGTTTGCATGCTGTTTGAGCTGGGGATTATTGCGAGTTTCCAGTTTAACTAAAGTGATGAATGACTGAAAATCATGAGCGAGTTGAGAAGCCAATAGTCCGAGTTCGGCCATTTTTTGTGATTGAACCATTTTCTGGATTTCCTGAATATTCTGAAAAGCGTGAGAGGCTCTCATCGATAAAAATCTGGCAAATTTTAAATCCTTTTTAGATATTTGAAAAGATTTTCTCTCTCCTCCCAGCATGATAAAACCTTGCAATCCACCCTGTGCGACCATGGGAATGACGAGGTAGATATGATATTCATCCAGTAATTGATAAAGAGCAGATTTAGGTGACAGCTCAAACCGATTGATGATCGCACGATTATATTCCAATGTTTCAATGAAGGGAGAGTTGGAAATGGATAGTAAGTTTTCTATTTTGTCTTTCTCAAATCCACTTAAATACGTGATTTGATACGGCTTCACATCAAACTGAGACCTGATGATTGCTACTTTGGTGCATTGCAAGACTTTTAGAGAAAGATCGCCAATAAACTGAGCCAGCGCTTGCTGATCAATATATTTTTCGGTTTCGTTAACCAGAACTTCCAGTTCTTCTTCTAAATCGTATTCCTTCTGATAATTTTGCTTCATCAATCTGGGTTGGACAATGGTATCGAAGATCTGGTAGATCATCAGCAAACCGAGCAGAAAGGGAATGTTCAAAAAATAAATTTGAACATGTATTACCGGGAAAAGAAAAGAGATTAAAATGAAAAAGATGGTGCTTATCAAAAAAAAGGAAAATGAGCGATGTACAGTGGCATCAATTTCCAGCAACTGAAATTTAGTTGCAAAATGTAAAATAGAAATACTGAATACCAGGTAACTTAAATAAAGCACCGGATGATAAAATCCCCAAAAAGGAAGAAGTTTCAGAAAAGTAAAACTTACAACTATTACCGGCAATAGAGTCGTTAACAGAAACTTTACATTTGCCGCCTCAATCTGCCTTTTTTCAATCTGAATTTTTTGGAAAAGATGAAAGATGAGATATCCAAAAGTAAAATAGAAATATCCTATCACAATAATATAAAATTTGCTATAAACCGGAAAATACATTCCCTGATAATTTGTCCCACCCAATCCCATTAAATCCAATAGGGCCAGAACACTGAGTGCCAGACTAATTAGAAAAAAGAAGGAAGATCTAAGGTTTAAAGTCGGGATTTTAATTCCTGAAGAATAGGTTTGATGCAGATACACCAGCACGGGCGGAATAAAAATTTCAGCAATAAACTGAATTTTAAAAATTGTCCGCAAAAATTGTTCGGAGAATGGAGCTAAATAAAAAAGTAAGCACAATTGAATGATGATAAACTGCAGGTTAAGGTAAATAAAAATGGGAGAAATGATGGAAGGCAGTTTCTGACGAAAAATAGTCAGAATAATCCAAATATGGAGTACAATAAAAAGAGAAAATAAAAATCCGGTTAGATGGACATACATGGCCAATTTAATCGATTTAGATTAATGATTTTTTGATTCCTCCCACAGTCTATCCATTTCTTCTAATGATGAATGGTAGATAGATTTGTTCTTTTCAGCTAATTTTCTTTCAATATACTGAAAACGAGATATAAATTTATTTATGGTTTTCCGTAGCGAGTCTTCGGCGTTTATCTTTTGAAATCGGGCAAGATTCACCAGCGTAAAAATTAAATCTCCCAACTCATTTTCAATTTCTTCTGGATTTTTTTCCTGAATAGCCTGTTCTAACTCCGAAATTTCCTCCCGTAATTTAGTGAATATCCCATTCACATTATTCCAGTCAAAACCTACCTGTGCTGCTTTCTCCTGAATTCGTTGCGCACGCAATAATCCGCTGAGTTGCAAAGGAATTCCTGCTAAAACAGAATCACGCCGCTCCTGTTCAAACTTAATTTGCTCCCAGTTATTTTTAACCTCATCTTCATCTTTCACTTTGATTTCACCGAAAACATGGGGATGCCTTCGAATCAATTTTTGATTAATTGAAGCTATTACATTCTTTAGGGTAAATCGGCTTTTTTCTTCGGCAATCTCCGCTTGAAAAACTATCTGCAACAGTAAATCCCCCAATTCTTTCTTCAACTCTTCCCAGTTTTCATTATCGATAGCTTCCACCGTTTCATAAGCTTCTTCCAGTATGTATTGGCGTAAACTCTGGGGAGTCTGTTTTAAATCCCAGGGACATTCTTTACGTAAACGCTTCATGATAGAAACCAGCTGTAAAAACTCTGATTCAAGACTCATCTAAGCCCTCGATTGCATTTTTTACAATTTAATTTACATCAAACATGGCCAAAGTAAAACATAAATTGTAAAGATTTGAAAATACGGACTCATTCTTCTAGACCGAGTGTATTTTTTACAATATAAACAAAATTGATTTTAATTCTGGTAATAGCATCTTTATAAAAATATTTTTGCACTTACTTTCAAAACCAAAAAGATTATATATTTCATTCACCTCTGCTTACGCAGGAGATTTTTTTAACCAGATATGTAACTCGTTTAACCCTTTAAAGGTAATGCTTATGGAAGGAACGTCAAAAAAAATAAATAGCAACATCCCCCAAATTCTCAGGCAATATAAAACGATTGCGGTTGTTGGAATTTCAGATAAACCGGAACGAGATTCATATCGTGTTGCTCAGTTTATGCTTTCCAGAGGTTATACAGTTTATCCAATAAATCCTGCGGTCAAGGAAGTTTTAGGGCTACCGGCTTACCCTTCACTTAGTGCACTACCCCATCCGGTTGAATTAGTGGATATCTTCCGTAAATCTGAATATGTCTTGCCTATTGTGGAAGAGGCTATCCAAAAAGGAGTTCAGGCTGTCTGGATGCAAATTGGAGTAGTCAATTCTGCTGCCGCCCAAAAAGCTCTTGACGCCGGCCTGGAGGTTGTTATGGATCGCTGCTGGAAAGTGGAATATTTAAACCATTTTTCAACAAATACGTAATGGACTTGACTGAAGGAAATAATTATAAGAAAGTTTGATGTAAAAAAACGGAAAAACTTCTTTTTCTTATATTTTGTAACTTTTTACCGACATATGAATTTAGTATATAAAAGTTTTTGAACAAGGAAGAAAATATGCCGCTGTTTAAATATCGTTGTCGCGACTGTCAGGAAGAATTCGAAGAATTGGTATCCTTCGACAGAAGCAATGATATGGAATGCCCGTCATGTCAAAGTCATAATACGGAAAAATTGCTTCCAACCTTTGCCACTTTAGGATCAAACTCTTCCAGCAAGTCTGCCGGTTCTTGTGGAGGTGGGCGAGGCGGTTTTAGCTGAGGATAAGGCTTTCCAACGGTAGGATACCGTGAATAAAGTCGCTAAATTCTTCCCAGAACAGAAAATCTTATCTCATGGATTTGTGAAGCAGGAAAAGTGTCCCAACCCGATCCCACAGTTTTTAAATCGGGATAACAACGCTGGTGATACATCAAATCGAATGCTATTTTTCTTTTTATATTTACCTGTAATAAAAATAAAAATTTGACTCCCCTTTCAGATAAAAGAACTGAGCGATGGATATTTGATACATCCGGCTCAGTATCATACAACCTCAGATCATAATCGGGAATATCAAACTCAGACCAACGGAAAGTTATCCTGATATATTCATGTTTCCATGAAATTTGATGGCTGAGCGAGGTGCCATAAAAGCGATCGAGCAGTGCCAGTGGTTTTGCCCAGCTCAATTGTATCCGATTTTTCACCTCGAGTCTATCTGTTAGCTGAAAATTATAGTCTATATAAATTACCTCTCGTGATTTCTCAAAATTGCTTATTTCAGCTGAATTCAATGGACGATAATTTTTTTGGAATTTCAATCGAATTTGTTGACAATTGAATTGGCGTCCAGTTTCAAAAACATAATCTTGTTTAACAGCATGGACCTCATTGGCCAACTGCACATTTCTGTAAAAATGTATATATCCACCAATATAAAAATTAGAAATCAGCCGATAATTCAGTATCACTGCACTCCCGATCCGGTTTCCCGGAAGGCTGCTCATCGATCCCGGTGTCCGACCATGCAATGCAACATATCGGGGATGGTGATAATAACCAATCCACTCGAACTTCACCTGATTACTCTGGTAATACAAACTCTGTTGAAATGCCGGAAATTTTTGGGCTAAAAGAACATATTCTCCTCCAGGCTGAAAATTTTCACCCTTTTTTAGATAAGCAATACTCTGATAAGTATAATTTTGGGGAAATTTCTCATAATACGGTTTATGGTGCTGAAAAATCAAACCCATTTGAGTATCGAAGTCTCCAAAACGGGCAAACAGACTTAATCCCATCATTTGTTCGCTGATATTCCGCTTATTCTCAATTTCCTGTTCCGTACGATGGAGTCCACTGGTAATCACACTTGTAAAATAACGGTGGTCCGCAGTGAGAAAACCATCCAGATAATTATGGGAATAAAAAAAATTAATCGTTTTCTGCGAGAGAAACTGATAAGAAAGTGAGAGTCCACGTAAACAACCACTTTCTATGCTCGATTTGTTCCCGGTAGCAAGAGCAGAAAAAGCTTTTACCTGCGGCAAGCAATGAATCGAAAAAGGATCTCCATAAGGAGAATCGAGAACAAGACCTGTACCATATCGCTGATAAAAATCTCCCAACACCACCGAATATTTTTGCTGAGGCTGAAGAAAGTGAAGATAAAAACTACCATAATCAAAATAGTTGGCTTCACCCGGATCTTTTTCCCATAATATTCCACCGGAAATCCATTCAAGGGGATGAAATAGTATTCTTTGTTGAAGATAAAAAGGATTGTGATAGATTTGTTTTCGATAACCCATTCTAAGTGGCAACTCCAATTTGCCACGAATCCTGTATATCAATAAGGGGGTGATTCGAGGAGATGAAACAGTAAGCATGGGTCGGATAGCCGCAAACAATTCTTCTGACATTCCTTCAATAAGTAAAAGTTCTTCGATGTTCTTAATTTCCCGCACTTTATTCCGATATGTAATAATTTTTCTTGCTAATCGAGAATCAATGAAGGGAATCCTCAGAAGTTCTTCTGGAGAAGCTTTATTGAGATTGAGCGGTTGCTCAAGCAGTTCCCATAGATGGTCAATCCAGCCCTGATCGCTGAAATCTTCCTCTCCGATTCCATCAATAATTGAGGTGATAATCTCAGAATCCTGCGAAAAAGACCCTGAACAGTAGAAAAATAAAAACAGCAAAAGATTCACTGCTAATGCTTTGCTTAGCATGACTTTCGTGATAGAAATTCCTGTAATAAAATTTTCTGGATTAACTCCGAACGAATATATAAAATCGAGAGCAATTAATCAAGTCCACCAGCAATTTTTATCATATTCAATAATATAAAAGGCTCTTCTGATAAGACGAAATGAGAAGCGACTGAAAAATTTAAAACATTTTTATTTATAGGAAGGAGAATGATAAAGAGTTTATTCAGAAGAAGCGAAATCAAATGTGAGAACTATTTAATCACAGAGACCTGATTCCGCACATACTGGCAGTATTTTTTCAGCGGACAATTTTCGCATTTGGGATTTTTCGCTGTACAAATCATCCTCCCGTGCCAGATCAACCAGTGATGAGCAGCAGACCAATCCTTTTGGGGAATATTTTTCATCAGCTGAAGTTCTGTTTTTGGGGGGTTATCAGCTTCTGCCAGGCCGAGGCGGTTAGCTACCCGAAAAACATGGGTATCCACCGCAATAGCATCTTTTTTAAATCCCACACTCAGTACCACATTGGCAGTTTTGCGCCCTACTCCCGGCAACTGAATCAATTCCTCTAAACTTCCCGGTACTTCACCCTGATACTTATCAACTAAAATTTTGCAAGTCTCATAAATATGATTCGCTTTATTTTTATATAACCCAATCGATTTGATTCTTTTTTCCAATTCCCGTTTACCCAAACTCAGAAATGATGGCGCATCAGGACATTGCTTGAATAAACTATCCGTAATTTTGTTTACCTGTTTATCCGTACTCTGCGCCGAAAGCATGGTGGATACTAATAATTGAAATGGACTATTGAATGTCAAGGCAGTAGACCGGTTTCCATATTCCCTTCTCAGGATTTTTAGAACTATTCGAATCTGCGAAGAAGTCAACATATAAACTCTATTCATGATTTTTGCGTTATTTCTGCATTATTTTCTGGAGCATTTCCGCTATCAACAAAGGCAGGTCAGCCCGATTTTTTTCGTTCACTTCCATAAGTTTGATATCTTTTCGCTGGCGTATGCTCTCAATCCATCCCCCCGCTGATATTGAGATAGTAGCAATTAATGGTATGGTGTTTTGCAGACAGTGTTCAATAAAATTTCTAAACGCCACTGATAAACTTTCCATCTTACCAATTTCATCAATCAACCACAGATCAGGTTTCTGAATTTCTTTTTGTAAATGAGCTATCACTTCATTTAAAGCGGATAGATTAACCCCATATTTACCAATCTTATAAAGGGCGGCAAATTTTTTATGTGCCAGGGTCTTTTCCAATCCGTCAAAGGTGGTGATGAGAAATCCTTCGCGCTGACCTTCTTTCCTGATTTCCTGAGTATAAAATCCGGCAACTCGATAGGAAGATAAGTATTGGGATAATTGATAAATCACTGTCGTTTTTCCGACTCCTGGTTTACCGGTAAGCAAAATGTTTTTTCTATTCATAACTTATTTTCTGCTCTAACTACCGTTATCGTCATCTTCCTTTCCGAAGAATCATTTTCAATCCAGTTTGGCATTACCAAAACTGCGATGGTAATGCTCACAATCTCATTTAAAAAATTATTTTAGAAGAACAAAAACAAACTTATACAATATTTATTTGTCTTAAAGATTAGACATTTAATAAAATTGTTTTTACTTTTTTCCAGATTCTCCGATGAGTTTTAAGAATTCCTGCTCGTTTAGTATTTTTATCCCCAACTGCAGCGCTTTCTGATATTTAGATCCCGGCTCATCTCCTACCACCACAAAATCAGTCTGTGTGCTCACACTGCTGGCCACTTTTCCTCCTTTCTGTCTTACCAGGTCTGCGGCTTCATCCCGTGATAAAGCTGACAATCCGCCGGTAAAAACAAAAACTTTATCTTTGACCGCCTCTATTTCTTTCCTTTCCATCTGCCGGGTTTCCTGTAAATGAACGCCTGCTTCTTTCAGTTTTTTGATTACTTTCTGATTATCGGGATTGACCAGAAAAGTATGAACACTATGAGCGGTAGTTTCCCCAATTCCAGCGATGGAGTCTATCTGTTCTTCGGAAGCCTTCGACAGAGCGTCGAGCGAATGAAAATTTTGGGCTAATAATCTGGCCGCACCTTCTCCCACATAAGGAATACCCAGGGCAAAAATTACCCGTTCCAACGGTCTTTTCTTGCTCTTTTCGATGGCTTCCAGCAATTTCCTGGCACTCTTATCTCCCATCCTTTCCAGATTGGCAATCTGTTCATGCTGTAAAAAGTATAAATCACCATAATCTTTTATTAAAGCATTCTTCAGCAACAGATCGATGATTTTTTCGCCTAATCCTTCTATATCCATAGCGCGTCGGGAAGCGAAATGTTCAATTCTTCGTGCCACCTGTTCGGGGCACCCCACATTCGTACAGCGGAGAGCGACTTCTCCTGTTTCACGAATCAATGGGGAGTGACAGACTGGACAAGTGGTGGGAGGAGTATACGGTTTTAGATGGCTTTTTCTCTTCTCGAGAACAACTCTAACGACCTTAGGAATCACATCTCCACCCTTTTCCAGCACCACATAATCCCCGATTCGCACATCCAGGCGCTGAAGTTCTTCGGCATTGTGGAGAGTCGCGCGACTTACCGTCGTCCCCAGCAATTGCACAGGTTCCAGAATGGCTACCGGGGTAACTACCCCGGTTCTTCCCACCTGCCAGACAATGTCCTTTAACTGAGTTTCGGTTTGTTCGGTCTGAAATTTAAAGGCAATAGCCCAGCGAGGACTCTTAGCCGTACTCCCCAGACGAAGCTGTTGCTGGAGAAGGTTTACCTTCACCACAATACCATCAATGTCATAAGGAATCTCTTCTCTTTTTTTCTGCCATTCGTCCCAAAATTGAATGACTTCCGAAATATTTTTACACAAGCGGTAATGGGGATTTACCGGAAATCTCAGTTCTCTTAAAATATTCAACCCATCATAATGCGTTTTTATGGGGTGATTTTCGGATAAGGGTTCGATCCAGTAACAAAACATTTTCAGGGGTCGTTGGGCCACCAGTCGCGGATCCTGTAATTTAAGAGAACCTGCTGCCGCATTGCGTGGATTGGCAAAGGGCAATTCACCGTTTTCTACTCGTTCTTTATTGAGCTGAATTAAATCTTCACGATGGAGGTACACTTCGCCACGGACTTCAATATTCTTTAAAAAATCCTTGCTGGTGTGAAGGCGCAAAGGCAGGCTTCTGATGGTCTTGACGTTTTTACTCACATCATCTCCCTGCTCACCGTCACCGCGGGTGGCCGCCCGCTGAAAAATGCCGTTTTCGTAAATAAGACTCACCGCCAATCCATCAATCTTAAGTTCACAGACATATTCATACGATTCATTGGGCGCTAAAAGCGATTTTACTCGTCGGTCAAAATCCCTTATCTCTTCTTCATTATAGGTATTGGCCAGGCTTAACATGGGTTTACGATGACGAACAACTGGAAAAATCTTAGTTGGTTCTCCGCTCACCCGTTGAGTGGGAGAATCCGGTGAAATAAACTGGGGATACTTCTTCTCTAATTCCTCTAACCTCTTCATCAACATATCATATTGCTGATCGGTAATCTCGGGTTGAGCCAGAACATAATACAAATAATCATGGCGATTGATTTCAGCTCGCAGTTTTTCTATTTCCTCTCTGATTTTTTCATCGCTCATGCTGGAACTCCTCTATTTAAAAATGATGCCCACTCTTTACTTTTTCATTTGAATGCTATCAATAATTTGTTAAAATTTAATTACAATGAAGCGGATTTTTATTATAATATTTTTTCTAACCTGGGGATGCACTAATCCTTTTGACACCCGTGATCCCAGAACTCCTGAGATCACGAATCCCATTCAACCTCTCAGCAACTTGCAAAGCAATCCCGATTCTTTATTGCGTCAGCTACAATATGCCTTTCAAGAGCCAAATTGGAATTATTATGAGGCGTTGCTGGTTAATCCAAGCGTATACCCCATAAATTTTACTTTTATTCCGCAACAAGATGCCGCCTATCGATTAGTTGGCTGGAGTCGACAGGATGAATTGAATTATTTTCGAAAACTCATTACTGACAAAGGGAAAAATGATTTAATTCTTCAAATATACAATGTGCAGGGACCTGTTCAAATTGGAGCCTCGCAGGATACGCTATTGCTTCAATTTTATTATCAGATAGAAATTAATTTAAAAGTCCGCAAAGAATATTATGAAGGACAGGGGGTCTTTCGAATCTTTCGTTCTCCCCAATCATTATGGTACATTTATTTCTGGGAAGATCTACAACTGGCTCCGGGAAATGCAGATAGCACCTGGTCAATCCTGAAGGCAAACTATCGATAATTATGAAACCCTGGTTATTTACCATTTTAGTAATTACGCTATACCTTTCCTCCTGCGAAAATCCCTTTGCTCCCGCTCTGGCCGATGAGAATGCTTCTCATTCCCACCTGATCACTCAACAAAAAACTCCCCAGGAGGTATTGACAAATTTTCGATACGCTTACACCTTCAAAGATTCTCTTGTGTATAGCGAAGTCTTGGATAGCACTTTTCTGTTTAAAAGCATTGATTATAATGTTTATCCTCCTACACCCATTGAATGGGGGCGCGATACTGAATTGAGAACTACCGGTGGAATGTTCCGTTACTTTCGGACCCTGGATGTGGTTTGGAATACCCTGTCATTTCCAGATACCATATCTCCTCCACCTGATTCTCCGGAATTCACCGGATATGTTATTGAACATCATATCACCTTTACCCTAACTCTGGATGGAGGCAGAGCTATTCCACCCCTTAACGGTGAAGTACTTTTTCAATTTACTCAACGAGGTCAAAAATATTATATTTCATTCTGGGAAGATTTGAAAATCTAAAGGAATATCGATGATGAAAAGATTGAATGTGTTATTAGATGATCTGGCGGCTATGCGATCTATATTTCCTGACGGTATGGTTGACCCGGTGCGTTTTGGTATTCTAGCCGAGAATGCCGGTCTGCATGGTCTGGTATGTACGTATTCCACCTCACCCAGAGGAATTTCTGAGAGAGATCTTCGGCTGTTAAAAGAATTAAATCAATCATTTTTCAACATGAGAATTCCATTGCAAAATGACGCGATGCGTCTGGCATTATCTATTGTGCCCGATATGGTGACGCTTATTACGGTAAAACCGAATGAACCTCGTAAAATATCACCATTATCCCTGGAATCATTAACAGGTGAAATCACCGAAATAATTTCTAATTTACAGTCTAATAATATTGCCGTATCCGTTTTGATCCCTCCTGAAATCGATTTTATTAAGGCCATCAGCAAATTATCCATCGATTATGTGGAAATCGATGTTACTGAATTTACTTCTGCTCCTGATACCAACGACGAAATGGTCGCCCTGGATAAAATTAAAACGGCGGCTTTGGCGGTTGGAAAATGGGGAATTGGGGTCAATTGTTCAGGACTAATTGGTTTCGATAACTTGCCGGCTCTGGCTCAGATTCCCAATCTTGAAGATATTGTCATGGATTCAGAATTTATCCAACGCTGTATCTATTCTGGAATCGACCGTACTGTGCGTGAGGCGCTGGAAATTATCCGATCCCGAGAATTAGATTAATAAATAAAATCATCCTGGGGCAACTTAGACGCAGAGGTGAAAAAATGATGAAAGTGGTTTCTGCTAAGGAAATGAGAGAATTAGACCGATACACCATTGAAAAAATAGGCGTCCCCGGGATGGTTTTGATGGAAAACGCCGGCAAATCCACTTTTCATATTATTGAGAAATTATTTTCGGATACACTTTCACTTCACATCGCCATCTTCTGCGGAAAGGGTAATAACGGCGGGGATGGATTTGTTATTGGCCGTTACCTGTGGAATAAAGGTGTCTCTACAAAAATCTATCTGGTGGGAGAAGAGTCTGATCTGCAGGGTGATGCCAAAAGAAATTATGATATTCTGAAAAAAATCGGTCTGGAAATCTATTCAATTCGTAAGAAATCCGATCTCTCACCTATTTTGAAATCTCCGCCGGATTTAGTGGTTGACGCCTTGTTAGGAACCGGAATTTCGGGGGTTGTTTACGGATTTATGAAGCAAGTCATCGATGCCATAAACAGTCTGCCCTGCCCGGTGATTTCAGTTGACGTGCCCTCGGGATTGAATTCTGATAGCGGAACAGTAGAAGGACCAGCCATTCATGCTGATATTACGGTGACTATGGGATTACCCAAATACTGTCACATGTTTTATCCCGCCAGATCACATGTAGGCGATTTGTACATTGCTGATATCGGGATTCCAAAATCATTGCTTGACTCGTCCGACCTTAAAGTTCAGATTGTAGAAAAAAATGATATCGTTTTGCCTCCCCGTCAACCAGATACCAACAAATATCGTTGTGGGAAGGTAGCGGTACTTGCCGGTTCAAAAGGTTTCACTGGTGCAGCCACTCTCACTTCCGAAGCCGCCTTAAAATCCGGAGCAGGTCTGGTAATTCTGGCAATTCCAGACCAACTCAATCCCATTCTGGAGATGAAATTGACCGAAGTAATCAACAGACCATATCCCCAGCCGCAGTTTATCGATCCGACCGAACCCGCTATAACTGAATTATTGGATTGGTGTGATGTACTGGCCATCGGGCCGGGTTTGGGACGATCTGTTCCCACCCAAAAGGCCATCTTAAAACTGTTACAACGCTTTAAAAAACCCACGGTCATAGATGCCGATGCACTGTATGCACTCGCTCAAAATCCAGAAATTCTTAAGCGACATTTTGCTGAATGGATTCTTACTCCTCATCATGGTGAATTCATTCGCTTTTACCCAAAGCTGGATAAAAAAGAATTTCAACTTCAATTTGTCCAGCTTGCGCAAAAATTTGCAAAAGACTATGAATTAACACTTCTTCTAAAGGGAGCTCCTTCTCTAGTAGTCAGTTCCGATGGAAATATATATGTGAATCCCACAGGTAATACTGGATTAGCCAGTGGAGGAACCGGCGATGTTTTAACTGGACTGGTCGCCGGACTATGGGCTCAGGGTTTATCACCCTCAGCCGCTGCCTTTACCGCTAATTATGTGCACGGTCTGTGTGCAGATGATATTGCCGCAGAGAAAACTGCTTACGCCTTAACAGCCACCGATCTTATCACTCATTACGGATTGACCTTACACAAACACTTCATCTGCCAGGATCCTACGAACAAAGTAAAATAAAGTGAATATTGTTCAGGATGATTAAAATAGTAAAAGGGCTATTCCATAGAAAAACAATGATGGTAAAGTGCAAGCTATCCCTTTTTTTCTTTTATGACCCTCATTTCATAAAAAAGATACTTTTTAAAAAATCATCCGATAATAAAATGATATTAATTATGCGCGAGTGAGAAGCGTAAAATAAATTCTGAAAAGAAAAATTATTGTTGCTATTAACCAAGTAAATTTTTATCATTTTATAGAAATGATCAGGGCAGAAGAAATCACACCTTTTCGAATTCTTCTTTCCTTGTCAATGGTCTAATTTTCAATAGTGAAGATGGTTGTTATTTAAGAAATTATTTTACTCAGGAGGATTAATGAAAAATTATCTTACGATTTTATTGCTTC
>CAYMXZ010000084.1:0-14092 GCA_964394475.1 uncultured Caldithrix sp.
CTTCGACGGTCCGGAATACCTATTGATTTCTTCAGTCGCTGTCATTTTAGGGCATATTTTCCCGATATGGCTGCACTGGAAAGGGGGGAGAGGATTAGCCACCCTGGCCGGAGTATTTATTTTTCTGAATCCTGTTTTAGTGGGATGGTGGTGGATATTATTTGGCGTTTTGTATCTCCTCTTAAAGAAATATATTATTGCCGGAATGCTGGCACTTTTTCTGGTAAATATTTTGACTGTTTTTCTTTATTCAATGGACATATTTATGATTTTATCGGTGAATTCATTGATTGTCTTTCTGAAATATGTACCGCGTATAAAACAAGAATTGAATATCATTAGAGAAAGGAGTTAACCATGGAAGCGAAGAAAACAGGATTATATGACATTCACGTTGCTCTGGGTGCAAAAATGGTTGAATTTGCTGGATTTATGATGCCGATTCAGTATAGCAGTATTATCGAAGAACATAAGAAAGTGCGCCAGAGTGTGGGAATTTTTGATGTATCGCATATGGGAGAGATTGAGATTCGCGGCCCCAGGGCTCTGGACTTCATCAATTATCTGACCATTAATGATGCTTCAAAATTGCAAGTCAATCAGGCTCAATATACAGCCATGTGCTATCCCGATGGTGGAATTGTGGACGATCTGCTTTGTTATCGACGCCAGGATCGCTATTGGTTGGTGGTAAATGCCTCTAATACACTTAAAGATTATGAATGGATTCGAAAGAATAAAATAGATGGAGCAGAGATTGATAACATTAGTGATTCTATTACCCAATTGGCAGTGCAGGGGAAGAATGCTGAACCGATTCTCCAAAAGTTAACAGACCTACCACTGGCTGAAATTCCTTTTTATTGGTTTCGAGAGGGAATTTTGGCCGGAGTAGAAATGATCATCTCTCGAACGGGTTATACCGGCGAACCAGGTTTTGAACTTTATTTTGATCGAAAATATTCCGAAAAAATATGGAATGTTATTTTTGAACATGGTAAACCATACGATTTAGCCCCGATTGGGTTAGGCGCCCGTGATACCCTTCGGCTGGAAAAGAAATACTGTTTGTATGGAAATGATATTGACCAAACGACCAATCCTCTGGAAGCAGGTTTGGGTTGGATTACTAAATTGGAGAAAACCGATTTTATTGGCAAAGCGGCTTTATTAAAAATAAAGGAAGCGGGTATCAAGCGAAAGCTGGTTGGATTTATTTGTGAGGGTAAAGTTATCCCTCGCCACAACTATCCGATAGAAAAAGAGGGAAAAAACATTGGTCACGTGACCAGTGGCTGTTATTCGCCAATTTTAGATAAAAATATAGGTCTTGGCTACCTGGCCACAGAATATTCTGGAATTGGCACAGACATAACCATAAACGCTCGCGGCCGTTCCATCGATGCCAGAATTGTCAAAACCCCCTTTGTTTAATGCATGGAAAAATGCTATCTGGTCGAAGCCTTCTCCACCTGGAGGGGGCTTTGTTTTTTTATGAATAAGTGGGGAATAAAGTGGATAGTACAGAGAAAAATAGTGAACAAAAATCCTTAATTTTCAATATGTTCATTGTATTTTGCTGGAGCATTATTTATATTTAGCTGGCTAAAAATATGGGTCAGAATGAAGTATTATTCACGGATTAAAAAAAGGAAGCGAAGAGACGATTCACAGGATCAAGGTGGATCATTTATTGACCATGGAGTGCGGCGGGAAATCACGGCCATACTTTTCATCGCGATTGGTATCCTGTTAGGTTTATCGCTGCTTTCTTATCATCAAAGTGATCCCGTTGGATTTCAGGATGAGAATAATCTTTATCAAATTAAAAATTGGATTGGGTCTTTTGGCGCTACCATTGCTGCTCCAATTTTTCAGTGGACCCTGGGCTATCCTTCTCTGGTTTTTCCTGTTATCATATTATTTTTCAGTTTTGTCCTTTTATTAAGAAAGCCATTGAAAAAATTCTTTCAATTCACTCTAATCATCTTGGCCTGGGGTCTTTTCCTTTCTGTGTTATTGGCAGAACCTGAAGCTTTTACGACTTTAGGGGAGGTTCATTCTTTTTATCCCAGTGGATTTTTAGGAGGCGTGATCGCCATTTATCTCATTAAAACCTTCAGCCGACTCGGATCAATATCTATTCTGACAATTTGGTTGTTAATTCTGCTGGTGGTCACTTTCAAAATTCGGCTTTCCGACATCTCAAAATACTTGATCAAATTTTTCAAAGAGTCAATCCAGTTCGTCACACAAATATTTCAATTTCTTTTTAAATCGATTAGCGGCTTCTTCTCGGTGAAGACCAAGCGGTCATCGAGAGTATCTGTTTCTTCCGACCTGGAGCCCCAGGAGGATGAGGGAAGAAAGATCCCGGAAGCAGTTATTGATGCGACTGAAGGTTTAACCCCCAAAGTCAAAACCCCTGTTGAGATTGTCCAGCGCGGAAAAAAAGTAGAAGAAGAGCTTGAACCAGAAAAGGAATTGCTCTCAGACCAATCTCTACCCGTGGAGAGCACACCAAAAGATGTGAAAAAGCAGGGTGAATTGGGTTTTGAGGTGTTGGAAGCCCATCAGGAAAAGGAGTTGGATTACGATGCGCTAATTCGTGATTCACTGTCTAAATATCAATTTCCATCTTCCGAGTTGCTCGTGGAAAAAGACTCACCGGAATTTCATCTTTCTGAAGAAGAGTTGCGGATGAATGCTCGTTTACTGGAAGAAACCATGGCGCAATTTGGAATCGAAGCCAGTGTGAGCCGGGTGGTGGAGGGTCCGGTGATCACTCTCTATGAAGTTAAACCTGCGCTGGGAGTGCGAATTAATCAGATCGTGAGTTTAGCTGACGATCTGGCTTTAGCCATGCGGGCCAAAGGAATTCGGATGATTGCACCGATTCCAGGTAAAGATGCAATTGGCATTGAAATTCCCAATCGGGAACCGTCTACGGTCTATTTTAAGTCGATTGTAAAATCGGAAACCTTTATTAATTTCGATGCACGCCTTCCATTGGGAATTGGTAAGACCATCTCCGGCGAAGTGTATTGTGCTGATCTCACAAAAATGCCGCACTTGTTGATGGCCGGAGCCACTGGTTCAGGCAAGAGCGTCGGCATCAATACCATGATTGCTTCTTTGTTATATCGGGTGCCGCCCAGTGATTTAAAATTTGTGATGATCGATCCGAAAAAACTCGAATTATCCATCTATGCCAAATTAAAAGATCACTATTTGGCCACCTGTCCTGAGATCGATGAGGTGGTAATTACTCATCCTCAGAACGCGATCTTGATACTTCGCAGCGTCGTGAATGAAATGGACGAGCGCTATAACAAGTTAGCCGCACTCGGTGTAAGAGAAATTACCCATTATAACCAAAAAATTGAAGAATTCCGGCGCAACGGAGAAACCTCGGACGAGTTTCGTCGTTTGCCTTATTTAGTGATAGTCATTGATGAATTGGCCGATTTAATACTTTCGGCCATGCGGGAAGTCGAAGAACCCATCACTCGTCTGGCACAAATGGCCAGAGCGGTGGGGATCCACCTGATTATGGCGACCCAACGGCCCTCGGTAGATATTTTGACCGGTTTGATTAAAGCAAATTTCCCGGCCAGAATTGCCTATCAGGTGGCTACCCGTCCGGATTCCAAAGTGATCCTGGATATGTACGGTGCAGAGAAGTTAATCGGAAATGGGGATATGTTATTTATGCCACCTGGCAAAGTAAAGCCTTTGCGTTTGCAAAATCCGCTGATCACCACTGAAGAAGTGGAAGCGATTTTAAAACATATTCGTAAACAACCGAAATTTCCGCCTTATGAATTAAAACTGATTTCGAACCGTGAGAAGGGACCAGGTACCAATAAAATTCTTGAAAGAGACGAACTGTTTGAAGACGCAAAAAGAACGGTGATCCAATATCAACAGGGTTCAATTTCGCTGTTACAGCGCAAGTTAAAGATTGGTTACGCCCGCGCGGCTCGCATTATCGATGAATTGGAAGAAGCGGGTATTGTGGCTCCCGCCAATCAGGAAGGTAAAGCGCGTGAGGTATTGGTGTCCAGCTATTCGTTACAGAATCAAAAATCGGGAGAAGAGCAATGAGAAGAAGGGGAGTAGTAGGATTGATGATTTTTATGGTGCTGAGCAGTATGGCTCAGGATGGAATAAATAAGATTATCAAAGAAGTGCAAAAGAAATATCGCAATGTGCCGTTGCTGCAGGCAGATTTTAAACAGGTCAATCGCTTTAAACTCACCAATCTGAGCAGTGAAATTCATGGGACAATCTGGATATCCCAGAACGATCAATTTCGCCTGGAGACCGAAGATCAATTAATGGTGAGTGATGGGAAAAATTTCTGGCGATATAATAAATTGGAAAATCAAGTCTTGATCGATTATGCTAAAAAATCGCAACAAGACGTTTTTTTAAACAATTTTCTATTTAACATCAACGAATTGTATTACAGTCAATTAACCAGTGAACAGAATAAAAACGGTAAGAAACTTTTTGAAATCAGGCTGACTCCCAAGCAGGCCGATGAAAGTTTTTTTCATCATATAAAAGTCTGGATTTATGATAAAAGCTGGGAGATTGAAAAAGTGCTTTATGTGGATTTCAACGAAAATGAGATGGAGTATCTCATTGAAAAAATCGTGTTGAATCCCATCTCATCCGGGAATATTTTTTCTTTTCAGGCTCCCGAAGGCGCCGAGATTGTTGATTTACGATTTTAAAGATTTTATACTGATCACCGATAGTTAGATGTGATCGGAACGTGATAAACATAATTTCTAATCTCATACTTTTTAATTGAGGATTTTTTGTGGAAGAATTTGAAGATATCCAACAACAGGACGAACAGCAAGTTAGTCTGCAGGATTATTTGAGAATTTTATATCGCGGGCGCTGGGTTATTGTCATCTCTTTCCTGCTGGTCATGATTGTTACCGCTTATTATACCTTCACAACTCCCAAAGTCTATGAGGCCGTTGGAACGATTATCGTAGAGAGCAGGGGAGCAATGGAGAGAAATCTGTTTAATTTTGCATATACAGGTAACCAGACTACTCTTATCACCAATCAGGTGGAAATTCTGAAAAGTCGCAAGTTAGCAGAAAAAGTAGTGCGTGCGCTGGAGGAGAAGGCCTATCGCGATTCCTTACAAATTTTCCGGCCCAGTAAAGATGGGACTTACCTTACCTTCCGAAGTCAGGTGAATTGGATAATGGAGCATCTGGAAGTAAATCCCAAAAAAGATACGGATGTGATTGAAGTTAAATTTCAGGCAGGTACTCCTTTTGAAGCGAAGAATATTACCAATGAAATAATTCTTAATTTTCGAAATCTGAATATCGAGTTGAATAAACAGGAATTAGTTGATTTGCGTGAGTTTCTGGAGAAGCAATTGCTGATCAAGCAGGAAGAACTGCGAAATTCTGAAGAAGCGCTAAAAAATTATCGTGAGAAACAGAAACTGGTCTCACTGGATAAAGAAACCAGCGAAGCCATTAGTCGCTATGCTGAGTCTCAGGCTCAACTAGAGCAGGCCCTGGTGGAAATGGATGCCTATCTGGAACAGAAAAAATCTCTGGAAGAACAGCTGGAAAATCGGCGCAGCAGTCTCTCCACAGATATAACAGTTGTTTCAACTCCACTTTTGGATCAACTTCAGAGCGAATATGCCAAACTGGTTTCGGAGAAAGTTACCTACGAAACCTTGATTGCCCAGGATCGGGTAGACCCGGGTGAATATAAACTACAATTGCAAAGTATTGAAAATCGTCTGCAAGCCCAGGAAAAACGCCTGCAGGAGGAAGCCAAGAAAATTGCCGCTTCCAGCATGATACAGGATCCGTTAATGATTGCCCAGAATCTGACGGTAAAAATTCTGGAAACTGAAACTCAGATTAAAGGTTTGCGAGCCAAAATCACCGCTTTGCAAAATATCGTGAAAGAGTATGATTCGCAATTAGCTCAATTGCCAGGTCAGAGTCTGGAGTTAGCTCGATTAACCCGTCAATTAGAAGTTGACCAGGAAACGTATAATTTGATGACTAAAAAACTTGAAGAAACTCGTATTACCGAAGCGGGCAAGGAAGAAAATATCCGAATCCTGGATTTGGCCATTATGCCAGAAGCCCCGATTAAACCGAAGAAAAGATTAAATTTTCTCCTGGGTGCTCTGATTGGTTTAGGTTTAGGAATCGGTTTAACTTTTCTTATCGAATATTTTGACGATTCTATTAAGAATCCAGAAGAATTAGAAAGGATCGGATTTCCGATTCTGGCCACGATTCCGGAAATAACTGCCAGAGAAATTGTGCAAAAAACCACTTCCCTGAATGGGGAAGCGGAAGAAATTTCCGAAGCGCGGCAGATTGAAACTCGTTTAATTACTCATTTTGATCCCAAATCGCCTATTTCAGAAGCGTACCGTACCCTACGCACAAATATTCAATTCAAAACTAAACAGTCGAAAAAAATGGCTGTTTTAGTTACTAGCTCTGCTCCCAAAGAAGGTAAATCCACCACGGTGGCTAATTTAGCTATTACTATGGCACAGATGGGAAATGAAACCGTTTTAATAGATGCTGATCTTCGTCGTCCAGTTATTCATTCTATTTTCAATATGAGAAAAGAAAACGGGCTTACCAATTATTTAGTTGGAAATGCTGATCTGAAGGACATCATTCGACCGACTTTTGTGGATCATTTGAAGATTATTCCTTCTGGTCCTTTGCCTCCCAACCCTTCCGAATTGCTGGGATCAGAAGAAATGAAAACGCTGTTAGAAAAATTAAAAGAGAAATTTGAAGTAATCCTCTTCGATAGTCCCCCTGTTATTGCGGTTACTGATGCCGCTATTCTTAGCACCATGGTTGATGGCATCGTCCTGGTAATTAAAGCCCATGAAACCCATCGGGAAGCCATTAAAAGAGCAAAAAGTTTATTAGATACCGCGGAAGCCCGCATTTTTGGTTCTCTATTGAACGGCGTCAATTTCCAAAAAACATACGGGACGAACTACTATTACTATTACTACCACTATTATCAGTACTATGGGCACGATCTGAAGCGAAGGAAGAAAACCGTCTGATAACTTTTCAAAATTTACTCCTGAAAATTAATGATTTTTCTCACGACAACGAAAAATTGTTGAAGTAATTTTGTGTTTCATTTTACAAATAATTCAAGGAACATATAGGAGGTAGAATGAATTTAGCGGTAATAGGTTCTGGATATGTTGGTTTGGTTGCTGCGGCATGCTTCGCTGAAACTGGAAACCAGGTGATCTGTATGGATAAGGATGAGGAGAAGATTAAAAAATTAAAAAAAGGAATTATTCCCATCTATGAACCCGGTTTAACTGAAATTGTCGAAAAAAATTCTCAGCAGGGACGGTTGCAATTCACAACTGATATGAAAAAAACAGTGGAACAATCAGACATTATTTTTATAGCAGTCGGAACCCCATCGGATGAAGATGGTTCCGCTGATCTGACCCATGTACTGGAAGTTGCCCGGTTAATTGCTAAAAATATGAATGGTTTCAAAATAGTCGTAAATAAAAGTACCGTTCCGGTAGGAACGGCTAAATTGGTAAAAGAAACCATTCAAAAAGAGACCAGCCATCCGGTAGAGGTAGTTTCTAATCCGGAGTTTTTAAAGGAAGGAGCCGCCGTGGAAGATTTCATGTACCCGGATCGGGTCGTCATTGGAACGAGCCATCCGCGTACCGCTGAAATCATGCAGGAACTATACTCACCTTTTGTTCGTACCGGAAATCCAATCATGATTATGGATGAAGTCAGCGCCGAATTGACCAAGTATGCCGCCAATTCACTGTTAGCGACTAAAATTTCGTTTATCAATGAAATTGCTAACTTATGTGATCGGGTAGGGGCTGATGTGGAAAAAGTAAGAAAAGGAATTGGTTCAGATAAACGAATCGGATATTCGTTTATTTTCCCCGGGGTGGGTTATGGTGGTTCATGTTTTCCCAAAGATGTCAAAGCCCTCATTTCTACCGGAAAGAAATTCAATTATAACTTGCGTATTTTACAGGCCGTTGAGGCGGTGAATAATGATCAAAAAACCTACCTTATTCCCAAGATTTTAAAATATTATAACCACAATATAAAGGGTAAAACTTTTACCATCTGGGGATTAAGTTTTAAACCGAAGACGGATGACATGCGTGAAGCGTCATCTCGTGATATTATTCAGGCTTTAAAACGGGAAGGCGCCCAGATTAAGGCTCACGACCCGGTGGCCTTGCCGGAAGCCCGGCGACTGAAATTGCATGAAGTAGCTACCTTATATGAGGACAACTACGAAGCCTTACGGGATTCGGATGGTTTGATTCTGGTCACCGAATGGTTAGAATATCGCGAGCCCAACTTTTCGAAAATAAAATCCTTAATGCGCAAAGCTGTCATTTTTGACGGGAGAAATATTTATAATCCAGAAAAAGTTCGAGCTTTAGGTTTCGATTATTTTGCGGTTGGCCGCCCCTAGCATCGTTTTAAAAAATATTCTAAAAATTATCACAGTTATTTCATCCAGGGAGAATGTATGAACCTTTTACAAAAAATAAAAAAACACCAGGCCGTTGTTGGCGTTATTGGTATGGGTTATGTTGGTTTACCGTTGCTTTTGGAATTTGTCAATGAAAATTTCCCGACTATTGGCTTTGACATCGATCCTGAAAAAGTGAAGAAGCTGAATGCCGGTCAATCGTATATTAAACATATTTCGGCGGAAAGGATCAAGAAAGCTTTATCCCGAAAAAAATTTGAAGCCACTGCTGATTTTAGCCGTCTGCGGGAAGTAGACTGTATTCTGGTCTGCGTGCCGACTCCTTTAGGAAAACATCGTGAACCGGATATCTCCTATATTGAACAAACTTCCGAAACGATCTCTCAATATGTTCAAAAAGGACAATTAATTGTCCTGGAGAGTTCTACTTTTCCCGGTACCACCGAGGAGGTAATGCGTCCAATTATTGAAAAATCAGGTTTAAAAGCTCATAAAGACTTCTATCTTGGATTCTCTCCCGAGCGGGAAGATCCTAATAATCCTCATTTTACTACTCGAACGATTCCCAAAGTAGTTGGTGCCAATCATCCTACCTCGCGTCAGCTGATAAAAACTTTATATGACCAGGTAATCGTAAAGACAGTGCTGGTATCCTCAAGTGAAGCGGCGGAGGCCACCAAGTTGCTTGAAAACATTTTCAGAAGCGTCAATATCGCCCTGGTAAATGAAATGAAAATGATTCTGGATCGAATGGGCATTGATGTCTGGGAAGTGATTCATGCCGCATCCACTAAACCATTTGGATACATGCCATTTTATCCTGGACCTGGATTGGGGGGGCATTGTATCCCCATCGATCCTTTTTATCTTACCTGGAAAGCGCGGGAATACGAATTGAGCACCCGCTTTATTGAATTAGCAGGTGAAGTGAATACCTATATGCCCTATTATGTAGTTAACCGATTGGTGGATGCACTGAATGAGCGACAGGTGAGCATCAATGGAGCCAAAATTTTAATTTTAGGACTGGCATATAAGAAAAACATTGACGATTTGAGAGAATCGCCTTCTCTGAAACTGATGGAAATTATTGGTGAAAAAGGAGGATTGGTTGATTATCATGATCCATATATTCCTTATTTAGGTCCTACTCGCCATTACAATTTCGAAATGAAAAGCATTGAATTAACTTCGAAGAATCTTAAGGGGTATGATGCGGTAATCATTTCCACCGATCACTCCATTTTTGATATGGATTTTATCGTTCGACATTCCAATTTAGTTATCGATACCCGAAACGCCACCGCAAACGTCAAGAAAGGGCGTGAGAAAATCGTTCGTGCCTGACCGATAAATTGGCTGATAAAACAAAACCGGACTCCTGCCGAAAAGAGTTCGGTTTTTTTATTTCAGGTATATAAATTAGATTTTTTTCTCCGATAGTTTCTGTATAAATTTGATTATCGAAATGGATAATTTATTATGCTCAGAAAGATTAGAAAAATACTTCTATGGACTATCATTGTTCTGATAGTCTTGATAGGAGTATTCGTGTTACTATATTCGTATACCCCGCTGGTAGACCAGACCGTGTTAAAATTTATTAATTCTGCTCTGGGAGATGATATAAATATCCATTATGACCGGATTGAAGGAAACCTCATCGGAAACATCCGACTCATCAATGTGACTTTCCAGACTCCTGATCTGAAAGTGAAAGCTAAAAAAATTACGGTTTCTCATGATTCACGGGATTTGGCTGATAAAATCATTCGAATAAAATCCTTACTGATCGATTCTCCTCAGATTACATTTTTAAAATCGAGCACCGTTGCACCACCGTCAGGTGAAACAACCGTTTCTCTTGAACCGGAATCTCTGGGAGTAAATATCGATTTATCGCAATTCCCAATCTTCTATCTTAATGAATTTCTGGTGAAAAATGGTCAGGTCACAATAAAAAGTGGAGATGAAGAACTCCAGCATTTTCAAGACATCAATATGGAAGGGGGTGTTGAAATATCCAATGAGAAAGCCGATTTTAGATTAAAATATATAAAAGGGTATTGGCTCGAGAAAGATCTGCATCTAACTGAACTTTCTTTTCAGGCGATTGGAAATAAAAAACGGCTGACCATCAATCAAATTAACTTTTTAGTTGAAGAGAATAAAATCTATGCTCACGGTGAAATTGAATTATCCCCGCATCTTCGCTTTCTGGTTTTTGCCGACACGAGCAATCTGGAGTTGTCTCTCCTGCGAAAATTCATACCGGAATTACCATATCAGGAGGGTAATCTTCGTTTCTATATTGATTACATCGGAGTTCCCACTGATTTTACCGGTCAGATATATATGACAGGGAGGTTAGATAGCCTCAATCTAAACCAAATTTCCTCGAAATATCAGTATCGTAAAAGAAATTTGAATCTACAGGATGTGCGTATTCAAACCAATTTTGGTTCGCTTGGGGGGGCTATTTTAATTGCACCAGAGGGCAAGAATAACATTGCTATTAATTTTCGTGAAATTAATCTAAAAAAGCCCGGCTTTTCTGGAGAAGAGACCAATATTAATGGTTATCTCCGGCTGAATTTCAACACCTGGAACTTCTCTCAAATCACCGGAGCGGGCATGATGCAGTTAACAGATTTGCGTTATGGTCAGGTAAAACTGGACACCCTTTTCTTGAATCTGGAAGCTCAGGATGGATTCTGGACATTAAAGGACGGTTCTCGCCTGGTGGTTCAGAAAGCATCTCAATTTTATGTGAATGGCGTAATGAGTAAGGAACGCATGTTGGAGGTGTATTTATCCACAAACCGTAATGTGCTGGATACGCTAAGTCATCGTTTAAATCTTCCAGAGATAAAAGGTATTGGTAGTCTGGATTTAAAAATAACTGGACCTTCTGATAATCCCGATATTGCCGGATCAGTTTTATTGGATTCGCTAATTTTACAGGATGTAAGTTCTTACGGTGTGGAAGGAAATTTTGAGTTACGGGGAGTGATGGAGCAAAGGAAAGGATTTTTCAATTTAGAAATAGCCGGTGGTCTTTTTGCTGACTTTATGATTACCGATGGTACAGTCGATCTGAAATTTGATTATAACATTCTGCAAATCGATTCGATGAGTTTTTATAATGACGAAAATTATATCAATCTAAAAGGCCGTATGAAATTGCTGGAAAAACTGTTAGAAATTCAATTCTGGAATCTGGTTTTCCAGTATCAAAACTATCGAATATTTTCAGGGGATACCCTGCAGGCCTTTTTGGAAAATGATTCTTTGATCATTGAAAATTTTGAATTATTTGCTACCGGTGATGGTGAAATCGAAGTAAGAGGATTGTTTGACTTCAATGGAGAAAGTGGACTGGGAATCTATTTTCATAATATCCAATTATTTCCCTTCAATCAATTTTTCCAGTGGAAATATGATGTGAACGGTGTAACGGATATCTCTATCACCGTAAGTGGAGCAACGGATAGCTTGAGAATTCAGGGATATGTTGATTTACTAAATTTTGCTCTTAATAAGGATAAAATTGGTGATCTCAGTGTTAAGCTGACTTATGCGGATAATAAAATACAATTCGATCGTTTTTACTTTGAGCATGCTCCGGGTTCTTTCCTGTCACTGCAGGGAGATATTGTACTTCCTCCTTCCCGAAAAGCGAATGAAACCACTCCATCGATGCCGCTGGAAGAGCGATTTGATATTGGTTTGGAATTTGCCAATATAAAGCTGTCGGATTATCCCTTTCTTTCTCAACAAAACTATCCACTTAATGGTCTTTTTGCCGGGAATTTTAAAGTGGAGGGGACTTTATCACGTTTTCTCGCTAATTACCATTTTAACGCCCAGCATGTACAATATCGTGAATACATTTTCCCGGAAATTGATTTAAACGGTTTTATAAATCCTGAGGCCATTGTTCTAAAAGATGGTTTAATCAATTTCATGGGTACGAAGATTTCGGTGCAGGGAGAAAAACCCATCCAATGGAATTATCAGCAACTCGACAGCATTTTCACAAACAAAGAATTTTCTCTACAGATTCAGATGCAGGAAGATTCAGTGAAATTTCTCAATGTCTTAACTCCTGAGGTTGACTTGTTGACGGGAGAAATTTTTGCCTCTTTCGATGTGGGAGGAACGCTTGAACAACCCCGTTTTCACAGTGGAAGATTTGATATAAAAAATGGGAATCTCTATTTATCAAAAATTGAGAATCCGTTTACGGCCATACAATTCAAGTCGAACATTGAAGAGAACAAATTAATTATCCAGCAATGCCAGGCCTATTCATCTGGTGATATCACCAAAAAAGGAATATTGCAAAGAATAACAAGTTTTTTAACTACTCCCATCAAGAAAGTGTTTTTCACACGACAGGGAGAAGGTGAACTAAAAATTAACGGAAATGTTGACTTTGCGGATATGTTCCGACCCGAAATAAACTTGAGGGTTCAGGCGAACCGCGTGTTTATAAATTACTTTCTGGAAAATACACAGCTTAATTTTTCAACGAATAATTTAACAATTACCGGTCGTGATACTCTCCTCATTGCGGGAAATGTCAATGTACATAAAGGTGAAGTCATCTTAGATTTGGTGGAATCAGAAAAAAATTTACTGTTGACGACGACGGTGAGGGAAACCCCACCTTATCTCCAGTATTTAATAACTGTTTCTATCCCTGGTAATTTTTACATCCGCAGTAGTGCTCTTTTTAACTCATTTGATATCATGATACTGGGAGATCTACAAATCATTCAGGAGCCAAAGGGATTATTAGAGATGTATGGAAATTTGGAGGTACCCAAAGGAAAGTACTTTCAATTTGAAGAATTTGTGGTTCGGGATGGACGAGTGGAATTCTCAAATCCAAAGGAGCTTCCAAATTTAAAGATTTATGCTGAAAAGAAAAAATATGGATTTATTTTCCAACTTCGTGTAGAAGGAAACATAAACAATCCCGTGAAAGAAATTCGAATTTTTGACCTGCAAACCCGCGAGGATGTGACGCACCTCTATCCCGGTACCAAAGATCAAATTTCTTTATTGCTGTTTGGGATGACGTTCAATGAAATCGGTGGCAGTGCGGCAGGGAATATTGCTTTAGATAAGGGACAGGAGGTGATTAATCAGGCGATTATTTCACGCATTGAAAACGAGGCCCGACGGTTCATCGGTCTCGATGAAGTCAGATTGGAAAGTCAAAGTGGATTAATTGATTTTAATAATTTGCGACTGAACCAAATCTCCGAGAATAGCGCCATTTCTCTGGGAAAATATGTGATGCCTAATTTATACGTGGAATATAAAACACAATTAGGTTCTAAAGAAATTTCAACTTTAGGAGAAGGAGGAGCACCGAAACTTGGTTGGGAGGCGGGAAATCAGATTTATCTGGAATATCGAATTAATAAAAATTGGTCAGTATCGTCATTTTATGCCAGACAACTATATGATAAATTCAAAATCGATGTCAATTGGCGATATAGCTTCTAAGCGAGTGCTATTTATTTTTCTATGC
>CAYMXZ010000085.1:0-13790 GCA_964394475.1 uncultured Caldithrix sp.
GCATTTATCACCCTGGTTGATCCAGCCGAAAGCAATAAATTACGAGTAATTGCTCGGTACCTGGATCGGATGGAGAGAAATTTGCCCATTCCGGCTAAATATCGCAACACCCGTCGTGGCTCGCTTTCACCTATTGTCGTGGTACAGGAAGTCTTTACCGCTGGTGATACCAAAGCCGGTATCCAGACCACGGCTTTTAATCTTCCCAATGATGAACGAGTTCGTGAAGCGAAAGGCAGTAAAAAGGTGATGTTAAAAAATGTGGCTCAGGCGAAATTCCAGAAATGCTGGCTTCCCATTGTCTATGAAGTAATGGCTCCCGAAGAATTGCCTTTTATTACCTTCGATGCCTATTTTAACCATGTGCTGATGCATGAGATGTCTCATGGTCTGGGACCGGGAACGATAATGAAAAATGGACGAGAAACCACGGTGAATAAAGAGCTGAAAGAAACCTACTCTGTCATTGAAGAAGCCAAAGCTGATATTCTGGGAATCTACAACACGGAGTTTTTGATCGACATAAATGTTCTGCCCGATTCTTTACAATGGCAAACCTATTCCACTTTTTTAGGCGGTATCTTTCGCAGTATCCGCTTTGGAATTACCTCGGCACATGGAGGCGCCAATGCGATCTCTTTTAATTATATTCAGCAAAAAGGCGGCTTTGAATATGTGAAAGAAAGCGGACAGTTTCGGGTAAATCGGGAAAAAATCGCATCGGCAGTGCGAGATCTCACCAGAGAATTATTGATTATCCAGGCTACCGGCGATTACCAGGCGGCGGTGCAATTTATTGAGACCTACCGCAAATTGCCGCTGGAAGTACAAAATGCGATAAAACGTTTGGAAAATTTTCCAGTGGATATTCGACCGGTCTTCTCCATTGAAGCCGAGGTGAAACTGAGGTAGGAAATGGGTGTTAAGAAACCAATGACGCATTTTATTTATCTGCACGGATTCTTATCCGGCCCCGCTTCTACTAAAGGAAAATTTTTCGAAAAATCTTTTGCCGCCCTCGGGCAACGTTTGATTATTCCGGATTTGAATGGCGAAGATTTTTCGCAAATGACCATCAGTCGTCAACTACAGCTCATCGATTCCCTGCTGGGATCTCTTTCTGGAAAAATTGTGTTATTGGGGTCCAGTTTGGGCGGATACCTGGCGACTTTTATCGCCGGGAAATACGAGAGTGTAGTTAAGTTGGTTTTGCTGGCACCCGCCTTTGATTTTGTCACCCGCTATTTTCAACGACTCACTCCCGCCCAACGGCAGGAATGGAAAAAAAATGGTTTCATCCAATTATATCACTATTATTACCAGGAACATCGAGCGCTGGGATATCAGATTGTAACCGATGCTCAGAAGTATAAAAATTTACCGCTAAATCTAACAGTGCCTACCCTCATTTTTCACGGATTAAATGATGAAGCAGTGCCCTACCAGGTAAGCCTGGATTTCCTGAAGAGCCATCCCTCGGCGCAGCTGATACTGCTCCATTCTGATCATGGACTGTATGATCAACTGGAAAAAATCTGGGAATATATCAAAGTATTTTTACATCTGGAATAGTGGGGGGAGCAGTGAGATAAAGAACCTCCTTTTAAAAGTTTTTAAAGCGGTCGAAGATTGACGGCGCGGTCCCCTTTCATTTCCCGTTTCAGATCAAAGCCCACCATTTCCCCTTCTTTAAATGTTTTACCCTTAAACTTAGGGTGCACGTCGCGTAGATTGAAATACACTTCTTCATCATCTTCGGTGAGGATAAACCCAAAACCTTTTATATAATCGATTTTTTTAATGATTCCTTTTTGCATAAATGACTCTCCTTTTTATGTGATTATAAAAATGTTGCTATAAAATATCAAGAAATAATCTGAAAAAAGAAAACTAACAGGCTGCAACCGGTATCGGCCGGGATCACCGTCCATGAATTCACTTTATTTTATTTCATAGAAGATCTCCTTCCCCAAAAGAACGATGGAATGCAGGGACTATCTTTATAGATTTTCTTCTTGACACTTTCAATTTATTTATCTAAAATGTTGCATAATAATTAAAAATATTTTAAGACCAAGTGATATCGAATCACCGTGGTGAGAATTGATATTTTTTTACTCTTTTAACTTACCATCCAATAAAGGGAGAGGGTAAAATATGATAACTATTTCAAGTCGGCTATTGATTCTTGTCACCTTGATGTATGGGCTTAATAGTACTTTCGTTTTCGGACAGGAAAAATGGGGTAAAGTGTCTCCCGAAATCCTTGCAATGACGACTTTCCCTCAGGATTCGTCTACGGAGGCGATTATTCTTTTTGATGTGGCTAAGCAAGAAATAACGAACGAATTTCTATTAGAGATGAACCGTCATGTTCGAATAAAAATTCTCACTGAGAAAGGAAAAGAGTTTGCTAGTGTTAAAATACCATATTGGCAAACCAGTAAAGTGAAAGATGTGAAAGCCCAGACTATTCTTCCGAACATGAATAAAGTTGAGTTGAGTAAGAAAGATATTTTTGAAGAAAGCATTGGAAAAAATTGGAAACAGAAAGTGTTTACGATCCCGGGTGTAGAAGTGGGATCAGTGATCGAATATCAATACGAAATGCAAATTTCAAATCTCATTTATCTCCAACCCTGGTATTTCCAGAATCGGGGATATACTGTGCTAAGTCAGATGTCAATTACTCTATCTCCCCATTTTAATTATAATGTTTTTTACCAAAATGTTTTTGGTGAACAGACGAAACCGCAAGAGGAAGAAATTTTGATTCCAGGAGTCATTCCAAAGAATCTTCGAAAATATACCTGGAAAATGGAAAATATACCATCGCTTGCTGAAGAAGCCTATGTGGCGAATTTAGATGATTATCGGATGGCAATGTTTTTCCAGCTGATTGAATACAGAGATCCCTATTATCATTATGAATTTATTAAGGAGTGGGAAGATTTAGCTAAAGAGTTGAATGAAGAGTACAAAGACTTTTTGACCATAGATGCAGAAGTTCGTAATAAAGCGTCATCCCTGCTCACCGATTCAATGGGCAGTGAGGATAAAATGAAAACGCTCTTTAATTTTGTCAGGGATGAGATTGAAACGGAGGCTCTGTTTACGATTTTTCCTCAAAAAACGCCGGGCGAAACGATACGCAAAGCTCGCGGAAACAGAGCCGAAAAAAATATGTTATTGATTGCGATGCTGCGTCAGGCTGGTTTTGAAGCCAATCCCTTATTAATCAGCACTCGCTCCCATGGTCAAGTAAAATATAATTGGCCTTATATTTTACAGTTTAATCATCTGATAGCCTTTGTTGTCAACAATTCTCAGCAATATTTTCTGGATGCCGGTGAAAAATATTGTCCTTTCGGAGTTCTTCCCAGCTATGCTCTTGTAGAAGATGGTTTTTTACTTACGGCGGCAAACAGTCGTTTTCAAAAAATTCCTCAATCTAAAAATTTAAATATGTGGACGGGTCAAACCTTTGCCACCTTAACCGCAGAAGGAGCGCTTAGTTGTAGCACGGAAATACGGTTTGAAGGATATGAAGCCATGAAAAAGCGGGAGGAAATAACAGGCGAAGAACACCGTAAATATTTGGAAAAATGGTTAAAAAATATTTTTGCTCAAGCGGTCCTTGATACCTATTATATCACCCAACTGGAAGATAGGGAAAAAGCTTTAACCATTCAACTCACTTATCAATTGCCTGATTATGGACAGGTGGTAGGAGAGAACATTTATCTAACGGTTCCTCAATTAAGTGGTTTATATAAAAATCCTTTTAGAAAATTTGAGCGAAAAATTCCCCTCGAGTATAATTATTTGACGGGAACTTCAGAAAAAATTATTCTGACTGTTCCAGAGGGTTTCATCATTGAGGATGTGCCGCTTTCCAAGAATAGCAAAATTGATGGGATGATATTTCTGGCTGAAAATAAACCGGAAGGCAATCACATAGTCTGTCATCGTCAGTTCATGGTGAAAAAAAAGACGTTCAATCCGAGCGAATATCAGCAGGTCAAAGATTTTTATTCACAAATGATCAGTTATGCCGAAAGCCAAATTGTGATAAAAAGAAAACCGTAATTATTATAAATCGATAATTTTCTGGAATTTTATACCGTTACTTCATATGAGTGGAGGTGAAGATCTATGAACAGGGGAGCAAGAAGAAGATGGATTATTTTAGGGATAGAATATATCCTTATCCTATTTTTAAATAAATCCTCCGGCCAGCCAATTACTCCTGCCATCTGGCCTCAAAAAGTTGAAGCCGTCGCCGTACTGTCCGACTATCAGTTTGAGGTACAATCACAAAAATCCGGGACATTACGAGTGCATCAAATTTTTTATATTTTCAACGAAAAGGGGAAAAGTTATGGTCTGCTGCGAATACCGGAAAGCGACTATCTAAAAAGTAAAATTACCTACGGCCGATTATGCGATGCCGATGGGAAAGAAGTGAGAAAGCTAAAAAGTAGTGATATCATCGAAACCAATTTGTCGCCAGAAGGGATTTTTTATCATGATTTTAAGCAAAAGTTAGCAGAAATGAGCTGGTCAAAATATCCCTATAGTGTAGAGTATAAATATGAAATCTCCTTTCTGACTCTATATTTCTGGCCTGATTGGTATCCTCAATTAAAAATTCCTGTTTTAAAAGCAAACTATACAATTATTCTTAATCAGAATGTCCCTTTTAATTATTTTCCTATAGGCATTGATTTAACACCCACTATAAAGCGACAGCAAAATGTGGAAACATATGCCTGGACAATGGAAAATATCGAGCCCCTGCTGGAGGAAGATTGGATGCCTCCCGAGAATCGTATTCAAAAAGCTATTTTATTCTCACCTCAACGCTTTGAATATGGAGGATATTATGGCTCATTTAATTCCTGGCAGGATTTTGGATTATGGTATCATCAATTGATAAATGACCGCTTTACGATTACGCCAGAGATAAAAAATACTTTACAGGAGTATCTCAAAAGTACATCCGACAAAAAAGAAAGACTAAATATCCTGTATCAGTTCTTGCAGAATTATACCCGATATGTGGCCATATTACTGGGCATTGGCAACATCCAGCCACATCCCGCTTCTATGGTATTCCACAACCGATATGGAGATTGTAAGGACTTGTCTACGTTAATGATTGCGATGTGTCGTGAAGCAGGCATTGAAGCTTACCCGGTTCTTATTCGAACCAGAGATGAGGGAATTATCGAAGAAAAATTTCCAAATAATTTTTTCAATCATTTTATTGTACTGGCGATCATCGATGCTGATTCCATCTGGATAGAATCGACCGCCGATAATATTCCGATGGGTGAGCTTCCACCCGGTATCGAAAATTGTAATGCGCTGGCCATAACCCCTGCGGGAGGAATTTTAGTTAAAACACCGGCCAGCACCAGTCATCATAATGTGACGTGTAGTAAAATCTCAGGTCAATTGCTTCACGATGGCTCGTATTTATTTGAAGGCTCTATTTCCTATAGCGGCAATGACGCAGATATCATCAGAAATAAACTTATTGATCAAACAGCTCAGGAACGAAAAGAATGGCTCTCCTTTCAATTATTATCGCGCTATTTTCCGCAAATCAAACTGGATTCCTGTAAATTCGATCGTCTTTCTCAAGAGGTGGATAAGCCGTTCACCTGTACTTTCAAAGCAAAATGTTACCAATTTGGTGTGAATTCTGGTAATAGATTATTCGTTAACCCGGCGGTTTTTCATAGGGAGATTCCCTCGGATATTCCGAAAGAAACAGCCCGAAAATTTCCCATTCATTATCATTATCCCTTCACGACAATTGATACGGTTTTTATTTCTTTGCCTTCCGGCTATGTTGTGGAAGGGATTCCGGAGCGTCAAGATTTACATACTGTTTTTGGTCGTTATCTTTCCAGTTTCTCGGTTGAAGATAACAAACTGTGTTTCGTTAGAATGATGCGTATCGATCAACAACTTATTCCGGCTGAACAATATGATCAGTATTTATCGTTTATTAAATCGGCAGTAAAAAGTGACCAGTCGAAATTGGTTTTGAGGAATAAATAGTGATATGATTTTTCGACCGGCAGTAAATGCATGCCGATACTTATGGTCTACTATTTTTCCTTAAGAATCTTTACCCATATCTTTCGCGGGCGCGGACCATCAAATTCACAAAAATAGATTCCCTGCCAGGTGCCTAACTGCAGCCGGTTTTCTTCAATGATTACAGTGAGCGAGCAGCCGATGAGGGAGGATTTAATGTGGGCGGCAGAATTCCCTTCCGAATGATAATAATTATCATCAAAGGGAATAACCTTGTTTAATTCATTTATCATATCCCGGCGCACGGAAGGATCAGCATTTTCATTTATAGTGACGCCCGCCGTGGTGTGGGGAATAAATATTTGACAAAGACCGGAATTCACTTTGCTTTCCGCAATTACCCGCTGTATGGTATCCGTGATGTCGATGAATTCAGTCTGGGAACGCGTACTAATCGGCAACTGAAACATCATCTGTCGTTCTCCCTGCACTTATTGAAAATTTTTCTTACAATATGGATGAAATCTGAGCTCAGGTTTTTAATTTTTTCTTTTTGGCGGCCGGGAAAAGGATGTTATTTAATATCAAACGATAGCCTGGTGAATTTTTGTGAAGCTCCAGCTGAGTGGGAGGATCACCTACCGCATGGGTATAATCTTCCGGGTCGTGTCCTCCATAATAAGTAAAAGTACCTTTCCCGTAATTGCCGTGAATATATTTTACTTCGTTGCTGTTTTCAACTTCCCCCATGATAATAACGGTTGGCTTTAATTTGCTGCGCTCAAACATGGTGGTCTGTCCCATGAATCCTTTAATGATACCGACATGATTCTGGGTCAACATGGTGGGCACTGGATCATATTTGGCAGAAAATTCGAATAACGAAAAATAATCACGATCTGGATCGCGCAACCGCGGAGCAAAACTGGGGGGAATGTCAATGTCGGAAAATTCATACAGATAGGGATCGGTGTATAATGAAAAATTTTCAAAGGCTAAACACTTTGAATAGTCAAGTTTCGATTGATAGTCCGGCTGAGGCGGAGTTCCGTCAAAAGGGACATCCACAATATCCACGCCTTCGGCCGCCAGCGCGATATCGAGTGCATCGGCCGCCGAGCACATGGCAAATAGGAATCCACCATCCACTACATAGTGTTTGATTTCTCGCGCGACGGCACCTTTCGCCTGCGGCACGTTTTTAAATCCTAATTTCGCAGCCAGTTGTTCATTGATCTGAACATCCTGAATGTACCAGGGAGCATTTCGGAAACTGCCATAAAATTTTCCATATTGACCGGTGAAATCCTCGTGATGTAAATGCAGCCAGTCATATTCACTCAACTTTCCGGCCAACACCTCCTCATCATATACTTTATCATATGGTATTTCCGCATAGGTCAACGCCAGAGTGACGGCATCATCCCATGGCTGGCGATTGGGGGGTGTATACACGGCAATTTTAGGTGCTTTTTCAAGAAGCACTCGCTCCATATTTTCCTCTTCAATCGTGGCGTAAATCTGATTGACGGCCACCGAATTGATTTTTTCACATCGCACCCCACGGATCAAACATTCATTTTCCAATTCCGGGAAATAAGCAGTCAGGAATGAACCACCTCGATAATTGAGAAGCCACTCCACATTAACGCCTCTGCTCAGTGTCCAGTACGCGATCCCGTACGCTTTCAGGTGATCACTCTGACTGAGATCCATCGGTATCAGCACACTCTGGCTGAACAGGGATGGAACGAGCACCAGCATGAATATTTTAAAGAGCAGTAAGATCTTCATGGTATTTCAAGGTTTGGTTGTTGGCGAATAAGTTTCATCCGATCTCGGGCTTCTTCTGCTAGCAGACTGTTGGGATAGAATTGCAGTAACTGTTTATAGGCATTGAAGGCATCCTGCGGTCGGTTTAAAGAGCGCTCCAGAATGGTACCCATCAGAAATAAATGTTCATCAGCATACGGTTGAATTAATGAATCCTGTATAGCACGCTTGCAGTAGTCCAGCGCAACCAATGGTTCCTGTAATTCAAGCGAGAGCCGGCTGATGGTGAGATAAACCTCTGCTCGGATGGCCGCCGGGCTTTTTCCTGATTCAATAATTTCTTTATATTTTTTTACGGCTTCGGATTTCTTACGCTGAAGGTGCAAAAATTCAGCCTCAGAATATTTCGGCAAAATTTCTGGAGCATCTTTACTGAGGTTTAATACAATCTGCAAAGATAGAGCATCATTGGCCACCCAGCTGGCCAATCCCTGAGTCTGGAGAAGATTCTCGATAGTTTTTTGACATTCATCCCATTGCTTTTGAAAAAAGTAGGCCTGTGCTATCCCATACAGCGCCTGACCCCTGAACGGCGCCTGAACAACTTTTTTATAGACCTGCATAGCCTGCGGTATGTCACCTTTCATCAGGTAGCATTGACCCAATTGTAGAAGTGCTTCCTCTTTTAATTTCTGTTCAGCTTTTTTGTTATTGATAATGTGCGAAAAAATTTCAATGGCTTTATCAATATCAAAATAAAAATCCAGGTAAAAAATTCCCTGCAGATAATTCAGATAGTTGATTTCCGGATGCTGTGGGAAACGGTAGTTAACAGTGTCCATCATCCGCAAGGCTAATTGAGCGGAGGGCTGATGAGAATTCTGTACCGCCAGATGGAACAACGTGGAAATCGCTCCGCTGTAAGCGGCTATGACCTGTCTGGATTGCGGATATTTTTTGATGAGGTAGCGATAGGCACGCAGAGCGACCTCAAAGCTGGAATCCCGTTCAGCCGCCTGGGCAAACTGCAGCATCTGACTACCTTCGGTCCGCGGATCATCCATTTCCTGATAAAGCAGAAACGCTTTTTCAAATTCGCCATAGCGTTGATACAACTGGGCGGTGAGCAGTTTAATGGTCTCGGCCAGCGAGTCCTGTCGCATGGAATTTTCTAAGGTTTGAAAAAATTTGGTGCGCTGTTCCGGTTCAATCTGGAAAGAGAGAATCTGATTGAAGACAAAGCTTTGTTGGCTGGGAATTTTCTGTAAGTATTTCAGGTAATAGTCTGTGGCATCACTGAACATCAATCGACTGCGGTATAATTCGGCGATGCTTAAATAAAAACTCTCCGAATGCGGAATGGTGTTAATCGCCTGCAGGTACACCTTGATCGCCTCATCCAACAAACGGTTATCGACCATGGCGCTGGCCACCCGCTGATAAATATTAATGTCTGCGGAAGACGCCCGTAATATTTCATTCCATTGTCGCAGTGCCGCTTCTTTCTGATCCCGTCGGTAGAGCACATTCGCCTGATCGATGAGATAGTTGGGATCAGCAGGATGCCGCTGCTGCATGAAACTGACCAGCGAATCAGCCTGATCAATGTCGGCAGTGAGAAAAAAACAGCGCAAAAGCCAGTCGTAATAAGAAAAGTTGTCTGGATTTCGTTTCACCAGATCCTTCAGCAGCGGAATGGCCATATGGTATTGGTTCAGATTAATATAATTCTGGGCGTTGCGAAACTGCTGCTGGTCTTTCGTGCCGGCCTTCTCAGATAATATTCGCTGGGTAGCTGGCAAAACATTCTTCTTCAGATTGTCTATCGATTGAGTCTGGGCAGACAGCTGCAAGAAAAACAGGATGACCAGTCCAAGATGTGATAGTATTTTTATCATAAAAAACAGGTGCTCACTTCATTTGTTTATGGTGAAAATTATTATCATTCCACGATGAATGAACTCGTTCTTTGTACCGTCTTTCAAATGTATATCTTTTTTTCCAGCGTTGTAAAGAAAAAGATTGTATTCTCTTATTTTGCTCTGCATTATCTCTGAACACCGTGTTGATTAAAAGAAACTGCTGACTTCATCGGCCAACAACCAGCCGCGTTCCGTTAATTTGAGTTGATCCTGTTGCATTTCCAGCAATCCCGCCTGTTGTAATTTATGTAAAGAAGTGTGGTAACTCTGAACGAAGTTTTTGTGGAATCGCCGCTGGTATTCCGTGAGATTTATTCCGTCTTTTAAACGCAGGTGGAGAAAAACATATTCGAATTCAAGGAGGCGATCATCTAAAGTTTCCTGCTCTGAGACCGGCAGTATATTTCGCCGCAAGGACTGAAGATAATGTGACAGTGAGCGGTGGTTTTTCCAGCGGCGGGGTGAGAAGAAGGAATGCGCCGATGGTCCCAGGCCCAGATAAGGCTGATGGGTCCAATACTTCAGGTTATGCCGACAGAAGTAATCGGCGCCCCGCGCATAATTGGATATTTCGTATACCTGGTAACCCCGGCGGGTCAATTCGTGATGGGTGATCTCCACAAAAATCGCCTGTTCATCGGCCGAGAGATCTGAAAATTCCCCATTCTGGCGACGTTGATCAAACGGTGTATTTTCCTCGATGATCAGTGTATAGCAGGAGAGGTGTTCGCTTTCCAATTCCGCGGCTTTTATCAGGGTTTCTTTGAATTCCTGGTGATTTAAACCGGGAAAAGCAGAGATCAAATCGAGATTGATATTGTCAAATCCGGCCTGGCGGGCGGCAGTGAATCCATCGTAAATATCCGGTACGGTATGTATTCTTCCTAAGAATTTCAGTGCTTTTTCGCTGAACGATTGAGCCCCCAGACTCAAGCGATTGAAACCGAGTCGACGAAGAAAAGTTAATTTTTCCCGGTCAATGGTTCCCGGATTGGCCTCCAGGCTGAATTCACCACCTTCCGAAATATGAAAAAAGCGATGAAGATCGTTCCATAACCTTTCAAAGTTTTCTGTTGATAAAAGCGAGGGAGTCCCTCCTCCCAGATAAAGGGTGTCGAATTCTACCTTCTGGTATTCAGGAGAAAGCAATTCCATTTCTTTACAGATAGCCTGAATAAAATTTTCCTGCTCTTCCAGCCAAGTCACCGAATAAAAATCGCAGTACCCGCACTTTTTCACACAAAACGGAATGTGCAGATATAGTCCGGCTTTTTCCATCAATTCTCACCGAATGACCATAGCCAGTCGGTTCCACCGAATTTTATGGAACAGACGGTAGGATGGAATATTGGAATTCCAGGAAAGATAGATGATCAGCGGTTTACCGACAATATTCTCGGGAGGAACAAAACCCCAGTCGCGGCTGTCCGAACTATTATCGCGATTATCCCCCATCATGAAATAATGATTGGGCGGCACGGTAAGCGGACCAAAGTTATCGCGACTGCCCAGATTGGGACGGAATACCGGATAGCTGGTATTATAGCGACTGAAAATATTGACGTCGGTGTGTTTTAATTTAGGTGGAATGGGGAAAGGTTTTCCATCCACGAACAACTTTTTATTGATAATTTCCAGAGTTTGTCCGCCGGTGGCGACACAGCGTTTAATATATTCATAATGCGGATCTTCCGGATAACGACCCAGCTTGGGATCGTATGGATAGCGGAAGACTACAATATCATTTTGTTTAGGAGCCGCAATTCTGGGGAAACGGAACCAGGGAACATTAAATCCGATTCTGGTGAAAGGAATACCAATCCAGCTGGGGGTTTGCGCTCCATAGTAGAATTTATTGACCAGCAGGAAATCGCCTACCAGTAAAGTGTCCTCCATCGAACTGGTCGGAATTTTATAGGCGGCAATCACAAACTGCCTTAAAATTAAGGCCGCTACAATGGCGACTAAAATAGCCTGTATTGATTCCCAATGTTTACTTTTCGGTTTCAATCAAGAATCTCCTTTATTGATATCATTCATGGTGATTTTTTAATCGCTTTTTCAGGCAATAAAGTTTCAATTTTAAAAATTTTTTTTTAAGTGTATTTCCTTTTTCACACGATGTATATGACTTAAAGTACTAAATGATCATTTTTTTGTATTATTTTAATCGACGCTTATTCGTGTATACCTATTTTTCAGTAAGAAAACATTAAATGAACAGTTATTTTTTATTGCTTTAATGTATAGGTTGCTCACCAATGTATCCCAACCCTATTTCCCGTCTGAGCCGGGCAGGCCAGTAAGTAAGGGCAGGGTAGGGATAGATGACAATAAAAACATATTCTAAAATCGTTCCATTTTTCATCACCAACAGATATTCAGATACTCATTTCCATCTCATTTTTTCGGACTCAATGAAATAATCCTACAATTTTTGATCTGAAAAGCCCTGACCGCCACCTGTAAACGTAAGAATTACCCCTTTCATCTTTCATCTTTTTTTTTTACCTCAATCGGCCGACAGTACGGCCAGGAAAGCCTCCTGCGGAATTTCGACCCGGCCCACCTGCTTCATGCGCTTCTTTCCTTCTTTCTGTTTTTCCAGCAATTTGCGTTTGCGGGTAATATCACCACCGTAGCATTTGGCCAGCACATTTTTCCGCAACGGTTTTATCTCTTCCCGGGCAATTACTTTATGACCGATGCTGGCCTGAATGACTACCTCAAACAGCTGGCGGGGAATCAGTTTCCGCAGTTTTGTGCATAACGCTTTGCCCTGTTCATGGGCTTTTTCTTTATGAACAATCACCGATAAGGCATCCAGCGGTTCGCCGTTAATCAAGATATCCAGTTTTACCAGATTGGCTTCTCGATAACCGATGAATTCATAATCCAGGGAAGCATAGCCACGCGAAACCGATTTCAGCTTATCGAAAAAATCGAAAATGACTTCAGAAAGCGGAAATTCATATTCGATATCAGCTCGCGATGGATCAATGTAAGATGTATTCTTCAGGATTCCGCGTCGCTCATTGGAAATTTTCATGATATTGCCGATAAATTCTGGTGGAGTAACGATCTGCGCCCGGATATAGGGTTCTTCAATTTTGGCAATCCGAATGGCATCCGGCATCTTCTGGGGATTTTCAATGGTAATCACTTCTCCGGCGGTGGTGGTCACCCGATAAACCACATTGGGAGTGGTCATGATGATATTCTGACCAAATTCCCGTTCCAGTCGTTCCTGTACAATCTCCATATGCAGCAACCCTAAAAAGCCGGCCCGGAAACCGAAACCCATGGCTACTGAGGTTTCGGGTTCATATTGAATAGCCGAGTCGTTCAGGGCTAATTTTTCCAGTGCTGAACGGAGATCCTCGAATTCCTGGCTGACCACCGGGTAGATACCGCTGTAGACCATTGGTTTTACGGCGCGGTAGCCGGGCAGCGGTTTGGCAGCTCCATTTTTAGCCGAAGTCACAGTATCACCCACCCGGATATCCCGTACATTCTTGGCGCCGCAGATCAGATAACCAACCTCTCCGGTTTCCAGGATGTTTTTGCGGACCCGCTTTAAGCGGAGAAATCCCAGTTCTTCAACTTCAAAAGTCTGGTCAGTTGCAAAAAATCTGACCTTATCTCCTTCTTTGATTTGTCCCTGAAATACCCGAATTAATGCCACGACGCCGCGGTAGTTATCAAAACTGGAATCGAAGATCAGGGCCTGTAGTGGTTCGTCCGGATTTCCTTTAGGAGCGGGGATGCGCTGGATCACTGCTTCCACGATTTCTTCCACACCGATACCGCTCTTGGCACTGGCCAGGATGATGTCTTTTTCATCACAGCCGATTAATTCCATAATCTGATGTTTGGTCGATTCTATTTGCGCGCTGGGAAGATCAATTTTATTGATTACCGGGATAATCACCAGGTCGTTTTCCACGGCATGATAGAGATTGCTGATGGTTTGTGCTTCCACTCCCTGCGAGGCGTCCACCAGCAGCAGGGCGCCTTCAGCTGCGGCCAGACTGCGGGAGACCT
>CAYMXZ010000086.1:0-13480 GCA_964394475.1 uncultured Caldithrix sp.
TTTGAAAAAAATGGAAACATTCCGGGGTAAAATGAAAAATCGATTGTGGAAATTTGAAACCAGGGAATACGCACCGTCTGGTCGGGAAAGGAAAAAGCCCAGATCGATAAAGCCAGAAAAATACCACTCCCGATAATGGTGATGATCTCCTGCAGATAGCGCCATTTCCGAGGAAAGACCAGGCTAATAAGGCCAACGATCAATGGAAGGTAAAGGAAAATCAAGAAATTCATTGAACAGGCTCCACTTCAATAGTTACTTCATATTTTTTTATAAAGAAAATCCGATAACCTTTATTTATTCAATAAATATTTCTTCAATTGGGGTAAGTCAAATGGTTTACCTAAATCCTGAGAAATTTTTAGTGTCTTTTTATGGCTAATTTCCACCAGATCTTTCTGAGACCACTTTTGCTGTTTGCTCAGGTCGTGAGCCGAAATCATCCGTTCAGTACAACTGTAACAGGGATCAACTGCAGCTAAGGTAATAGTCACATCGGCGACTTGTTGTCCAATGCAGGAAGCATAAAAAGAAGGAATATTGATAAAACTGGGTGCTCGCACTTTCAGCCGTTCGGGGCAGTTGCTACCATTGGAGCGGACATAATGGATATCTTCACCGCGTGGGGCTTCGTAACGACCAATACCCTCACCGGGCGGTATTTCTCTAATCTCTAATAGAAAGTCCCCTTTCGGAATTTGTTTTACCGCCTGTCGCAGGATTTTTATCGATTCTAAAACTTCCAGAATCCGTACCATAAATTTGGCAAATACATCACCTTCTTTTAACACAATAACATTCCAGTCCAGATAGGGATACGCGGCATAAGGATCATCTCGCCGCACATCAATGTCGACTCCGGAAGCGCGAGCAGTTGGACCAACCACACAGTAATCAATAGCGGCTTTTTTGGTGAGCACTCCCACTCCTGCCAGGCGAGCTTTAAGAACCGGATCGTCCTGGACTGCCTCAGCCAGCATCTGAATTTTTGGTTCCATTTCATCCAGCGTTTTTAACAAGGCGGGGAATTTCGAATCATCCAGATCTCTTCTCACTCCTCCCACCTTCAGCATTCCGCAGCTTTGACGATTCCCTGTTAAATATTCCATCATATCTAAAATGGGTTCGCGATACTTCCAGGCCCACATGAAAACCGTGTTATAACCAATAAAATGTCCAGCCAGTCCCGCCCATAAGAGATGACTATGAATTCGTTCTATTTCACCCAGGATGGTACGGATATATTTGGCTCTTTCTGGAATCTCAATTTTCAGCAAATCCTCCACCGCATTGCAAAAACAGACGGTATGCGTAATGGAACAAATGCCGCAGATTCGTTCTACCAGGAAAACTGTTTGATCGTAGGTTTTCTGCTGGGCTAATAATTCAATACCTTTATGAATATACCCTATATTTGCATCGATATCGACAACGGTTTCACCCTCTACAGTTAGAACAAAGTTTTCCGGTTCATCTTGCAGGGGGTGAAAGGGTCCAACAGGAATAATGGAACGCATTTAAAACTCCTCATCAATTATATGTAATGGTTCTCTTTCTCTCATTAGTGAATCACACATATTCATTTCGATTTTCTTTTCGACTTTTCTAACGGTTCAATAAAGGTAATTTTCGGTGTTAATCCGTGTCTTTCTTTGAACTTTTTTATATCAAAATCCTTGCGGAATGGAAATTCATTTTGAGATAAAAATTCGGCTTTTACCAGTCGTTTGAGATTTGGATGACCAAGAAATTGTACTCCCAGGATATCATAGATTTCTCTTTCGATCCAGGTGGTTCCGGGAATAATCGAGACCAATGAATCTAACTTGGGATCATCGTGAGGAGCCAACGTTCTCACCGTGCAAATAAATTTATCTTTATCAAAAGTAAAATGGTACAATACTTCGAATCCTTCACGAACATGGACCCCGGAAGCAATGGAAAATTTTGCACCCATTTCACGGAAAAGGATATACGCTATGCTTTTCAGATTTTCCCGTCCAATTCTGATGTAGACACGTTTTTCAGAATGCACTTGCACGTCAAACGGAAATCGCGATTTGGATTTCAAAATATCTATAAATTCTTGAATTGTCATTTTCCTTTTTTGCTCCTTATTATTTCTCTATGAAAGGATTTTCGCCCTGTGTTCTCATCTTAAATTTTCTGTAAGGCTTTCACTAACCCCATAATCATGGTTTCAGGTTTGGGAGGACAACCCGGGACGTACACGAAGATGGCATTTGGATCGACTTCTCTGATTACCTTATCCACCGGACCTGCCACGCTATAGGCGTCTTTAAAAATTCCCATGCTGCACGCACAAGCACCAATGCAGGCGACGACACAGGGTTTAGGAACTTGTTTATATACTTCTTGCAGACGGGATTTTATGTGATAGGTAACCGGGCCGCTCACCAAAAGGACATCAGCGTGTCGTGGGCTGACGACTAATTTTATTCCAAATCGCTCTACATCGAATCGTGGAGTCAAACAATCTAAAATCTCAATGTCGCAATTGTTGCATCCTCCTGTTCCCACATGATAAACCCAGGGAGATTTTTTTAACCAGCGGGTGGATAATTTCGCCATACGATAAGGCTCCAGATTTAAATCAATTTAACTGCTCATTCAAAAACACTTAGTTACACTATTTAGTATCCAAGAAACATCAAAGTCATAGCAATCAGCGCCAATAGAGTTACCCAACCCCAGAAAAATTTCACTGCTTGATCAATCCGCACACGGGGATTGGTGTTCTTGATTAAGATTACCAGAATAATAATAAAAATATATTTTAATAAGGACCATAAGATTCCCCATCCTTGTAGGGAGGTTCCTCCCCAGAAGAGGCTGATCAAAAACCAGGGGCATACCACATGCAGCATGGCCATCATGACTTTATACACACCCAGCAAGGGACCGGAGTACTCGATAAATGGCCCTTCCATGATTTCACATTCGGCCTCGCTGATATCAAAAGGAATCTCTGCTAATTTGGCCTGTAGCCACAGCAACGAGACAATAAAGGCCACAATCATCGAGGGATGTTTGAGCAGCACTCCATGCACCTGCTGATATTGAATGATTTCGCCCAGCGACACACTTCCCACTTTAAAGAAAACGGTAGCAACTGCCAGTAAAAAGGGGAGTTCATATCCCATCATTAATTTGATTTCGCGGTTGGCACCTATAGCGGCCAGCGGATTCCCCGATGAAAATCCTCCCCAGATAATTGCCAGCGGCGGAATAATCATCAGATAAAGAATGACAATAACATCTCCTACAAATTGATATTCAGGTCTCAGATTGATTACCCCAATCATGGTGGCCAATAATGAAGTAGCGGCTAAACCAATAAAAGGAGCAACGATGAATCCAATTTCTTTTGCCGACCTGGGTATGATAAGTTCTTTCTGCCATAGCTTCAATACATCATAAAACGGTTGGAAAAATGGAGGTCCAACTCGCCATTGGATTAATGCCGAAACTTTCCGGTCTAACCAGCTGACCACCAGACCGAAGGCACCGGTAAATAAAAATCCTGGAAAGATCAAAAAAGCCAGAAGATATAAAGCCAGGTTTTCCATTACATTATCCTTATTGTCAAAACGTTAACAAAATTGTGAACTACCTCAAATAGATGATGAGTCCAGATGACTATTAGTAAAAATGAATTCTTACCTCTTCAAGTGATCTTAAATTGGTTTTTGCCCGTTCATGTTCAGGATCCAATTCCAGAACTTTTTTAAAGCTGTAAATGGACTTGTCGAGCTCACCTTTTTTGTAATAGGCCAGTCCTAATTGAAAAAAAGCCGATGCATCCTGCGGATTATGCTCAACAACTTTCTCAAAATTCTTGATAGTTTCCTCAATGTTTCCTAATTGAGCACAGGCTTCTCCTAAGTGATAATAGGCAATGGTGAACTCAGGATTTTTTTCCAATAATTTACGGAAGGTCGCACAGGTTTCCTGCAATTGACCATGATGGGAATAACAGAGACCCAACCAATAATAGGCAAGTAAAAAGTCAGGATCAATCTTTTGTGTCTTTTTAAATTGTTGGATCGCCTCACTGATTCTGGCTTTTCGATAATATGCTAAACCTAAACCATAATGGGCACCCGCTTGATTGGGTTTTAATTCCAGACATAATTGATACCGCTCAATTGATTCATTCAATCGGCCCAGACGATAGAGCAAGTTTCCAATATGCAGAGAGATCTCAGGAGAACGTTGGATCTTGTCTGCTTTAAGAAATTCCTCTAATGCTTCCTTTAATTGTCCTTCATTCTCATAACGGGTAGCGGTTTGCAGAATTTTTTGATAATCACCAATGTGTTCTTTTAATACCGCCCCGCATTCTTTGCAATAATTGGAATCATCAGTGTTCTTTGTTTTGCAGGCAGGACAAATCATGCCTTTCTCCTTTTTTATTTATCATTCAACTCAATTACATTCGTCGCACTTTTGAGTGGGCTACAAATCGGCCTCCTACCAGGGTTTGGGTAATAGCCTCTGGTGCCAATTCTACAAATTGCAAAGCGCCACTAGTGCAGGCCGAAACACAACGAGGAATTTTTCCCTCTTTTACCCGATCGATACATAAATCACATTTTGGAGCAATATGTCGAGTGAATTCATAACCGATCACTCCAAACGGACAGGCCAGTGAACAGGACCGGCAACCAATGCAAAGCAATTTGGAGCGCCGCACATAACCGAATTCATCTTTGAATAGAGCACCGGTAGGACAACCTTTCATGCACGCCGGATTAGCACAGTGGCGGCAATTGGCCGGCACTTCTGCGATATCCTGCACTTTTCCCGCCACTAAATTGGTTTGCTGATGGTGCCCATAGTGACAAGCAGCCGAACAACTGTGGCATCCAATGCATAGATCCAGATTTACTACAATTCGTTTTTCAATTGAATCCATATCTATAACTCCAAAAAATAGCCATAAACCTTTCTATGATGGTAACTACAGTTTACAGTTGAACTCTGGGACACCAGAAATAATATTCTTTATTGTGTTCAGCAAATTCGCCCTCAATAAGGCGTCGAACAGGTGAATAATGAGCATAGGCAATAACGCGATCAGAAGGAAGATGAAAACCGTAGTTGATTTTAAATTCAATCGATTGTTTTTTCCATTTCATTATGGTGAACTGATCATTATTAATTTTTTTCTGCTTTCCTACTTCATCAGGAATTGTCAGCCTTTCGTCAACACAATCTTTCTTTGCCCATGATGAATACTGGGTAAGCTGAGCGTCCTTATAATGAACAATATGATCGTAGGGGATAAGCCATAACCCTTCCTGTTGACTCAATTCCTTCAATTTTTTTACATAATAAGTAATTTCCTGTTGCAGATTTTCATTCCAGGTATTCACATTCCGCGGAAGATCAGTCACACTCAGGGACAGTTTATTTTCAATCGCGTTTTGATAAAACAGGTAGATGAAGTGTGCAATGGTCTGTGCAGAGCCGATCGGTGTTTTAACGGGTGACGAACCAATTGACTGCCAGTTGACAAAATTAGTTCGTAGATCCATTTTTTCATATATATGCGCTTCTGGTAATAGGGCATAGGTGTTGACAGGAAAATTATCCTGCACCATGGAGGAAATAATCCACTTCGAACGATCTGGAAATTGTATCGGGCCTGGAAAATAGGTCTGTGGATTCCATCCCACGGCGAATAAATACTGGAAGGCTTGATTGATGACGGTGTGAAGGATCGGTTTTTTACCGAGAAATAGTTTAGGATAAATTTCCCGTGAGAATTGTTCTATCGCATTGAAGTTGCCATCTGAATAAAGTGGAACGAAAATACATTGGGTAATATGGCTTATCGCGGCACATAACAGGGCACTAATATAGCTGCCCAGTGAATTATAATGGTGAGTAGAAAAGAATAGCGCAAATTTTTTGGGTGATAATAAGAATTCACTGATGTAATCTAAATATCGCTGCCTCTCGGGTGGTACGAATTTCTTTATCAAAGCGGCAAACTGATCGGAAATAAGTTCATCAATAATTTTAAGCTCTGCCGCGCGGGCTCCATCTTTTTTTGCGGTATAAATCTTTTTAAATAAGTAAGCCAGATACAAAGGTTCGGTGTGTGGAAAATTTTCAAGAAAAATATTGGCAAACCAACTGGTTCGGTAGTTCACAGGATTGATACAAAATAGAGCATTTTGGCGAAAAGCATATTTTGCTTTTAACAGGTGACGACTTAAAACGGGGTGTTTTGTGAAAATGTCACCTATACATAATGAATAGTTCAAGTTTTTCAAAACTCGGGGATCATCACATTTGGGGAATTCAAAAGGATTATTGACCATCGCCCGGAACAGATGGCGATCCAGGGGAGATACAAAATCGATCGCTTCAATCTGATTATTATTGGCAAAATCCAATAAAGCCCGGATATCATGTAAAGATTGCATGGGATTAATGAGAATGGCCAGAGGCTTTTGGTCGGGATTTTTCTTTAGATCGGTGGCTATATTTTGAAAAATAAGTTCCGGGATTTCCAATTCTAACGCCCCATTTTTTCTATAATATGCTTTCCCTAATCGCATGGGATGGGAGAGCAATTCATACGAAAAATGGCCGCGGGGGCACAATGAACCTTCATTAACGGGATTGGCATAATCAAAATCAATCACATCCTGAGTCTTGCTGGAAAAAATAACTTCATTCAGGCCCGTTAGAATTTTAAAACGACAGCCGACCGAACAAAAAGGACAGGTGACTTGAAATTCGGGTCGGCTCTCTAAATTAAGTAGTGATTTGTCATTCATGATTGAAATCGGTAAATTTTAAGTGAATAATGTCTTGCTTTTATTTATTATCTTTTTCATTCGATTAACCAAACACATCCGGATATTTTTGGATCTTGGCATAATTCATATCCGGCCCATCCTTGCACAAATAATAAGGACCAATATTGCAGCGTCCACATATTCCCATTCCGCAACTCATTTTGCGGTTCATCGAGAGATAGATTTGTTCTGGCTTAAAACCGACACTGAGTAATTTTAAAGTGACGAACTTCAGCATTATTTCCGGACCGCAGGATACCGCGTAAGAATTATTGAGGTCGATGCCAGTGTTTTCAAGCAATTCAGTCACTAACCCTACTCGGCCGGTCCAACTGCTGTCAGCTCGGTCAACCGTACATTCGAAATCCACATGAGGTAATTTCCGCCACTCCTCATATTGGCGTTTGAAACTGAGCTCAGAAGGATTACGCGCTCCATATTTAATCGAAATCCGTTTGTATTTATTCAGGTCATGAAAAAACGCATTCAGCAGAGCGCGCAATGGGGCTAAACCAACACCGCCACCCACCACCAGGATTTCTTTGCCCTCAAATTTATCAAGAGGGTATCCTTTACCGAAGGGACCCCGCAAACCGACGTAATCTCCCGCTTTTAACTGATGAACCGCTTCGGTCACATACCCGGCCTTGAGAATGGTGATTTCCATGGTTTCAAGCTGATAAGGGGAAGACGAGGGAGTGAATGGTGCCTCACCGACTCCATACACGGTAAGTTGCATGAACTGACCGGCCCGGAAGGGAATGGGTCGCGGTGGTTTAAGAACCAGAGTCTTAATAGTTGGGGTTTCGGTGATAACGTCTAAAACCTCAGTCCTCAAAGGATAATAAGGATTCTCTACCTCATTTACATTTGCAGACACTTGACTTATTTTTTCCATTGCCAGTAACTCGTAAATTAATAGGTGATATAAAATCAACTTATTTCTATAGTTTCTTTTAGTACGACTCTCTTCTCCAGCTCCATCAGAACTTTTCGTAAATCAATATTGCCCATACATCCCTCCGAACACCGTCCACAGCCAGTGCAGGCCTCAACTCCATATATCGTTACAAATGAATCGAATTTATGATAGAATCGATGTTTAAAGCGATCGGCCAGGCTCAGGCGGGGAGTTAATCCACCTGCCATTCGGGAATAGCCGGCAAAAAAGCAGGAGTCCCACACTTTGATTCGTTCATACCCTTCTTTGGCTTTTTGATCGAATAGTAAGAAACAGTAGCAGGTAGGACAAATCTGGGTGCAAATGCCACATTCCACGCAGGTTTTACATAAATCGCTCCACTCCCTGGACACTAAATGCCGCTCAATCGCTTCCTGGTGACTTTGGAAGTATTGAAACTGCTTGTTAATTTCTTTTAATTTTTCAATGACGCGTTTTCTTTTCTCATCTCGGGCAGCAATTTGTGCCTCAGTGGCCGGCTGATATCCCTCGAAAAATTCCTTTAGTAATTTTTCACCTTTTTCTGAACCGATATCAATTAAAATCCAATCGTCTAAAGAAGAAAGATTCAAATCAAAATCTTTTTCTGGATAAGGAAGAGAATTCATTAATGTACAGGCACAAAATTCGCCAGCATCTAAACAATCGCTGGAAATGATAATATTTTCTTCACGCGCTTTAACGTAATACGGTTCAGGATACTCTCCCTCACGATAAACCTTATCAATTATTTTTAAGGCATTTATATCACACGCTTTCGAACCAATAATGACCAGAGGCTGGTTTCTTTCTGTTTTTTTCTCTGCTGCTGGATATGTACCTACATTTTGTTTCGGAGGATAAAAAAAACTTTTCAGTGGTTGTGGAGTACGAATGGGAGAGATTTCCCATTTATTATCTGTCCAGCCATCGATCTCATAATATTTCAGAAAGAATTCATGATCCTTTTTAATGGGAAGGATTATTGGATAGTGCTGGTTTAGCTTCTTAATGGCGGCGATGAGTTGATTTTGAGAAATTTGATACATTTTTGATCCACTCGTTTATTTTATCTTCTTGGCACAGCTCCGCCCTGTCATTTACAGGGCCTGAAAACTTGATGTTTCATCCTGCATTTAATAGAACGCCAGAAGAGACGTTCATTTATTCACAAAAAAGTACAAAAATTTATATGTTACAGAAAATATCAGCCTATTTTTTCTTGAATAATTTCTGGAAACTTTTAAATTGATCTATTTGAACTAACATTTTCTGTTCTATAATTTTAAATTCAGTATCGATTCCTGAAAGTACGGCATAAAAATTTTTAATTCTTCATACTTGTTAAATATTTAACAATTGGCGTTGAATATAGACAAATTTTCAAAAAAATCAATATTAAAAAAAATTATTTTATGAAACCTTTCTATGACTGGATCAGTTCGTGGATAAAATTTATTTCGATTTTTTCACCACTTATTTCTGGTATTAAACTTTATGAGATTTTTTTATTTTTCTGGTATTTTACACCATATTCATAACCGCTCTCAACCGCTTTCTGATTAATTTCGATCAGTCGCTGACGGCTAATAATGTAGGGTAGGGTATCCATCAAAGTTTGTTTATTTAGAATATTCGTGTAACCTACTAAAGCACCCAGAATGATCATATTCGCAATACGAGTATTACCCAGCTCATCGGCCATTTTAGTCGCCGGCACTTCCATAATCTCCAGATCGGTGCGAGAAGGTTTTATATCAATTAATGAAGAATCATAGATAATCAATCCACCGGCTATGACGTCCTTCTCAAATTTTTCCAGGGAGGGACGATTCATGGCGATTAATACACTGGGATAGGATACCACAGGTGAACCGACTGCCCGTTCAGAAATATGCACATGGCAGTTCGCCGTTCCGCCTCTCATTTCTGGACCATACGATGGAATCCAGGAGACCTGATAACCTTCCATCATTCCGGCTTGAGCCAGTCCAATTCCCAGTAACAGAATTCCCTGCCCGCCAAAACCGGCGGCTTTAATAGCAGGATTTTTATACTGAAGTGCAGGTTGGGTGCGCGGATAAACTTTATCCTGCAGCTGGGTTAAACCTAACTGTTCTTTTATTTCTTCTTTATCGGGGTGATGAACTTCTAATTTGCGAGGCTGAATTTCATTAGAGCGATCCCGCAGCACTCCCAGCGGGAATACTTTGGTCATCTCCTCTTCAACCCATTTTAAAGAATCGACTGGATCCATTTTCCAGCCAGAAGGGCAGGGTGATAGGACTTCTACTAACGAATACCCCTTACCTTCCATTTGAATTTTTATGGCCTTACGGATGGCCATTCGTGCTTTGGCGCGGTTCTTCACATCGTGAAGTGAAACTCGTTCCAGATAAACCGGTGCTTCCAGAGTGTTCAGCATTTCGCACACTTTTATGGGATTACCTTCATTAGCAGCATCTCTACCACGCGGAGAGGTAGTAGTTTTTTGTCCCAGCAGAGTGGTGGGGGCCATTTGCCCACCCGTCATTCCATAGATGGCATTATTGATGAATATAACTGTGATATTTTCGCCTCGATTGGCGGAATGAATAAGCTCAGCCGTCCCGATAGCGGCCAGATCTCCATCCCCCTGATAACTAATAACAATACTGTGAGGATGAGCACGCTTTATCCCTGTCGCAACGGCTGCGGCCCTTCCATGAGCGGCCTGAATATTGCCCACATCAAAATAATAATATGCAAAAACACTGCATCCTACCGGACTGATGAGAATGGTTTGATCAATTATTCCGAAATCTTCCAGAGCTTCCGCAATAAATTTATGAACATTACCGTGTCCGCATCCCGGGCAGTAATGGGTGCTCTTTTTATCAGGATTGGGATTACGAAAATATTCGTCATAAAATGCTTTGGACTTTGACCATTCGGTTTTTATCATACCCGCTCCTTGATAATCATTATGATTTTTGATAATGGATTTTAATTTGTTCGATTAATTCTTCGGTACTTGGTACGTTACCACCCATTCGGTTGTAAAAGTATACTGGAACCTTAAACTCGGCGGCTAATTTGACATCTTCCAATAACTGACCATTGCTCATTTCCGTGACTAAGAAAGCGGTGCCATGGGTGGCCATCTCTTTAATTTCCTTTCTCGGAAAAGGAAAAAGAGTGATAGGACGAAGCAGACCAACTTTTAGACCATCCTGTCGCAATTGATCAATCGCGGAACGAACCATGCGCGAAACGATACCATAAGCCACAACGACAAATTTGGCGTCATCTAAATGATAGTTTTCGTATCGAACTTCTCTCTCCTGAATAGTTTCATATTTTTTCTGTAATTTCACGTTATGTGCTTCCAGTTCGTCCGGATCCAAATAGATGGAACTAATCAGATTCCTTTTACTTTCTTTATCGCCATATACAGCCCATTCTTCACGCGGGAATTCGGTACGGGGTTCAAAGTAGGTAACGGGTTCCATCATTTGTCCAATAAATCCATCGGTGAGAATAATGGTAGGATTGCGATATTTAAAAGCTAAATCGAAGGCATCCCGCGTTAAGTCGCACATTTCCTGAGCACAGTTGGGAGCCAGAACGATATTTTTGTAATTCCCGTGTCCACCACCTTTTACGATCTGATTGTAGTCACTCTGCTCAGGAGCGATGTTTCCCAGACCAGGTCCCCCTCGCACCACATCTACTGCAACCACTGGCAATTCAGCACCCGCCGCATAGGAAATTCCTTCTTGCTTCAGGCTGATGCCGGGACTGGAAGAAGCGGTCATGGCCCGAATTCCACCACTGACCGCTCCGTAAAGCATATTGATGGCGGCGACTTCACTCTCCGCCTGTATAAATGTACCACCAACTAACGGAAGATAGTAAGAGGCGGCTTCGGCAATCTCTGAAGCCGGGGTGATAGGATACCCAAAATAAAGACGGCAACCCGCCAGAATAGCCCCTTTTACTACTGCATAATTGCCCTTCAATAATTCCCTGGTCATTTTACCACCTCCTGACTTTTGGTAAAAACATGACCTTTTTTATATACGGCTACCGCTTCTGGTTCGGGGCATGCATAGAAACACACGTTACATCCTGTACACCCTTCACCAATGTAATAAGCGTAATGATAACCTTTAGAATTGAATTTTTCGTGGAATTTTAAAACATTCTGGGGACAGGCCGCAATGCATAACCCACATCCTTTGCAAATTTCTGGTTGAATAACGGTAAGGTGATTTTCCAGCACGTGTTGATTCATGACTCATCCTCTCCTGAAATCATGATGAAGGCAAAACTTTTAAACTAAACAGCCAGAACAAAAATCTGACGGCTCGTTTTCAAAATAAAAAATCAATAGTATCTTTTCAAGGGAAATAAAATTTTAGGCAAATAACCAAAAATTATCTATTTACATTTATTAATTTTAAGCTTGATTGGCTTATAAATATGCGCGAATCTGAAATTTTATTACGCAGTTAAGAGTAATATTTTTCGGGAAATCAAAAAAAATATCGGAGGAACGATGGAAAGCGAGAACTTCCGCATCTGACTGGAGAATTTTTGATAGAATGATTTAGTTTTCAATACCAGTCAATGCTTTTATATATTGTAAGCGTTCGTATTCCTCTGGATTTTTCTGTTGGCTGAGGCTGAGTTTGCCGCGAAAATCAGAAATTTTTTGATAACGGTTTTTATCCATCCAGTCATTCAATTCGGTTAAGATCTTTTTGACAATTGTAAATCCGTTAAGATAGATTGTGGAGGCTATTTCCACCACCTGGGCGCCGGCCAGAAGTTGTTTAATAACTCCAGCAGAATTATGAATACCAGTGGTGGCAGCGAGTTCACAGTTGACATGTCGATATAATATAGAGATCCAGCGAAGAGATAAACTCATTTCTTCTGGTGAACTGTACCAGTTTGCACCGATGATTTTTTGTTTTTCGATATCAATATCAAATTGATAGAAACGATTGAATAATACCAGACCGCGAACACCACTTCCACAAATCTGATTGGCAAAACGGCTGAGAGAGGTAAAATAGGGACCAATTTTCACGGCTATCGGTAATTTAATCTGTTGAGTAGCCGCTTTAATAATACTCAGAAATTCTTGTTCAATGTCAAGAGAAGTCTTTCCTGGATTGGTTGGCATCAGCGAAAGATTTAACTCCAGTGCATCTGCTCCTGCCTGTTCTATTTGTTTCGCATAATTCACCCACCATTTGGGTGAGATACAATTGATGCTGGCAATAATCGGGATTTTGACTTTCGATTTTACCTGCTGAATGAAATTCAGATAGTTTTGAGGTCCATATTGCAGATTTAGTTCTGAAAGAATGTATGCATATTCTTCTGGATGTCCACTATATACATCACTGTCTTGTTTTTTTATTTCTTCCCGGATAAGCTCTTCAAAAAGTGAGCGCAGGACTACCGCTCCTGCCCCTGCCGCTTCCGCTTCTTTGACTCCCTGCAAGTTCTGAACTAATGTGCTGCTAGAAACAATCAAGGGATTCTTTAACTGCAGACCAAGATAATCAGTCGCGAGGTTTGCCATTTTGTCTCCTTGTGTGAATTCAGTAAGCGAAAATGTTTATAAACCACTCCGTTAAATTTTAAAGAAATTTTTAAATATGTCAAGTGAATATTCATTTACTCCACAATCTTGCCGCAGCAAATGGTG
>CAYMXZ010000087.1:0-13404 GCA_964394475.1 uncultured Caldithrix sp.
CCGGGTTTCATCTGTTAACCCATCGTCATCGTTATCAATCCCATCATAAGGAATTCCGGGACTCTCCAGGAACGCAAAACCGGCTACTCCTACCGGATACCATTGGTTGGGACTTCCATAGCCATCTCCATCCCAGGCCCAGGCAATATCCAGATAGGTATCATAATCTCCAGTGTCGTCAGACGAGTCATCTGTTCCTCCCACTCCCCAATCGATATAAAAGCAGTAATACGTGCTATCGTAATTGTACTTTCCTTCATTTGTAATAAAATACAATGCAAAAATTACATCTTCTGCCAGGACCTGTGACCATTGAAAAAACCGAGCTGCGACTTCCAGTCCCATGCCACGGCGATCAGATTGAGCCGGATCGGGATAAAAATTCCATTCTTCATCCGGATCATCGTCAAACACAAAATAGGTTTCCACATCCGCATTGCGTACTCCTTTTCCGAAAAAGCCATTCCAGTAGACCAGGTCATCAACTAATCCATTGCCATCATCATCATAATCATTTCTTACTTCATCAGGATTTCTCCATCCATCCGCTTTATCCGGCCAGCGGTCTGGCCAACTTAACGGATCGTTGCTCATCGCCGGTTTATCTCCCTGCGTGTTGAAATAACCGGGAAGAGGAGCCCAACCCCAGAGTTCGTCTGAAGGTCCTTTGTCAACAAACTCTCGATACTGAGTTTCCATGGGGTGGATACGCAGACCCTGATTATCAATAGCCCCGGCCTGAACCACCAGCGCTACTCCGTCGGTATATGAGTGACCCGTGCCTTTCGGCCACTCACCGGAGGGCTGATCAGGCCAATGAGCGATTTCCCCCCAGTTGATATAAATCGTGCGCACCAGATTACCATCCATGATTCCCTGACGCCGATACTCCGTATTTCCCACATTGGGATCCGGTATTCTCTGGGTAAATGCTACCTGATCGAAAATCAGCCATACGACAATTGAACTGATAAAAATGATTATTCTTCTCATTCTGATCGATACCATATTTAAAATCCTATTTCAATTCCTAATTGCACCCGACGAGGTTCTGAGTAAAAATCTGGTCGGATAAAATACTGCTCTAAGGTATTAATTCCCCGAGGACGCTGGGATCCAAAATAGAGAGGTTCCAGAGTGTATCCGGCTCGTCCAGTATCGCGGAATACTTCATTCTCATTTAGACGATCAAATAAATTATACACCTTTAAATAGAGAGTAAAACGAGTATGCCAGACATGTAACGTTTTAAATGCATGCAGATCTACTAAAAATTGGTTGGGTCGTTGACCACTGTTCTCAACCGCAATCTGCACATTCTGAAAAGTGGGTGTATACGGCAAACCGCTGCCGTAACGACCAATCAGACTCACCATGTAATTTCCGCTGTAACCTAAGGTGATGGAGGCATTGATTTGATGTCTTCTATCCCAATCCAGAGGAACCATTTGTTTTTCAGTTTCTTTCGGCGGATCTGTCTGTGCATCCAGAAAAGCCGTATTGGGATCTGAAGCATTGCCTTTGGCAATCTGATAGGTATAATCAATCGAGGCGCCGATTCCCCCGCTCTGTTGCTTTTCAAATTCGAAAGTTATACCGCGCACATAGGCATAATCACGGTTAATGTAACGAGCATAACGATCCCCCTGATAGGTTTTCTGTACCTCGGTACCTAACAGATTTCGGATATCTTTATAGTAAGTGGTTATAGACATTCCAAAAAAATTGCTAAGTTGCTGTTGCAAACCAAATTCATAGATCACCGTCTCCTGCGGTTTTAAATCGGCATTTCCCATAGTATTGAGCAGGGATTGGGGTGGAGGGGAAGTGATACTTTGTAACGGATACACTTCAAATTCAGGATTGGTATAAAGAAATTCAAAGTTAGGAATCTGGAAAAAATGTCCATAAGAAACATGAATCACTCCTCGCTCTGAAATAGGATAGGCGATCCCAAAACGAGGACTGATTTGCCATTTGGCTTTCGCTCTGACGCGAGACGAAATAGTTGGACGGGTAAAATCGGTGGGAATTTCCCCGTCAGGTTCGAAATAATCAAACCGGATACCGGCATTCACCACCATAAAGATGAATTCCATTTTGTCCTGAATAAAAGCAGAAAATTCATATGGATGATGCAGATATTGATTGTTGCTTATGGTGGTGATGGGAGGAAGGCGTTCTGGAAGTTCAGGAACTATTTGAAACTCATGCATCCACAACCGATGCTGTTTAAATTCAATCCCGGTTTTTATCTGATGTGTGTTGGTAATTTGACTGACCAAATCGGCTTTGGCCAGATGGGTCGAGGTGGCCCGGGCGAAATTCCACATTTCCTGTCCCCCGCTTAAAAAAGCATTGGCCCCGGAAACTAATAGCCGCTCGGAAGGCACATAACGAGAATCAAATGGATCTTCATACACATATTGATCATAACGGGTATAAAAATAAGAATAACGAATATCTAAAAAGGTTTTGGGATTAAAAATATGATTCCAATGCGAACCGTTGCTGATGCTGGACTGAAAGCGTTTATAATTGCCCTCTGGATTCAATCGGAAATGATGTAAATAATCCCGCCAATTGCGTTCCTGCAACATCACTTCAGTGCTGATTTTATCACGATTGGAAAGTTGATAGGTTAGTTTCAGGTTACCGGTATAGCGATCGGAAATATTCATGGGAACGGGATCGGCTTCATCGATAAGTTTTTGGGCAATTTCTTCACTGAAGGGGTAATTCACTCCATGACTCTGGATAATCCGATCTACCGGATTTTCAGGAGTAAAATAGGAAACATCAGTTGGTAAAAATACCTTTTTGCCAAAGATGTAACCGTCGTTATGGAAGAAGCGCCCACTGGCAAAAAAAGTTAATTTTTTCTTGAAGCCTGGAAAAATTCCACTGAGATCGCCCTGGATATCCAGTATTGGCTTAGATTCATTGATGTTCCAGAATATGTGATCGTGGGAACTGAGATATTTTCCGCCATAAGCCTTCAGATTACCGGTGAATTTCTGGCTTCCTTCTTTGGTAACAATGTTAATTACTCCGGACATGGCCTGCCCGTATTCTGCATTGAAGGTTCCGCTAATCACATTTAGTTCCTGAATGGAATTATTTTCAATCTCGAGGGCAATATCACCCGAGTATACATCATTTATCGGAATGCCATTGACTAAATAGGCCACTTCGCCAATTCGTCCACCACGGAAATGCCCTTCTACCACACCGGCCTGCAAATTGACCACATCCTGAAAATTATCCACGGGCAGACTCTCTATCACATCTCTGCCGACCGAAGATTCTGTTGAAGTCAAATCTCTTTTTACTAAAGGCCGCTCCGCGGTCACTTCAATGGTTTCTCCTAAATCCAGTGAAGTTTGCGAAAGACGGAATTCCAGACGAGTAGTCTTATCGACATTTACCACCACTCCATTTTGAGCCATTTCCGTATATCCGATCATCATTGCCCGAACCGTATATACCCCGGGTGGAACTCCCAGGATAAGAAAAGAGCCATCTACATCGGTGGCCGCTCCCATAGTGGTGTTATCGATAATAATATTTACACCCGGCAATGCTTCACCGCTGGATTTATCATAAACGACGCCGACTAATTTCCCGGTCGTCCCAGCCAATAAAATTCGCCCCGTGAATGTCAACAAAAAGATAAAAAGATATCGGGATATACTTTTTTTATGGGTCATGACCATCCCCACCTGTAAGAATAAAGTGTATACCAACCACAACTAAAAAGTTTTTTAAAATATTTTTCTTTTTTTATAAAATAACCCGATGCTCTCCAGATACTTCTAATGAGGAGAACATCGGGTAATCAGAAACCATTCGCCTTACTTCATAAATGTCATTTTCTTCGTAATGAAAGCATTGGTGCCACGCAATTGATAGAGATATATTCCAGAGGCAACTATATTACCAATATCATCTTTTCCATCCCATAAGACCTGATAAGTTCCAGCGGGTAAATCCTGATTTACCAGGGTGCGGATTTTTTGACCCAGCATGTTATAGATATTCAATTCCACTTTTCCGCGTTCCGGAACTCGATATTCAATGATGGTTTCGGGATTGAAAGGATTTGGATAATTTTGATTCAGCTGATAACTGTGGCTTAAGTAGGTGACGGGAGTTTCAGGATCTTCGATGGAAACCACGGCGTCGGCATTAAAAATTCTGAAATCGTCGAACCAGGCATAGCCAGTGGGGAATGAAGTAAAGCGGGCGCGAATGCTGACGCCAGCGGCATCGCTGGGTGATTTCGCGACGACGGAATAGAGCGTCCAATCACTGGAGGCATTGCGTTGATCCGCATAGAAATATTGATCACCTCCTGTCAGATCCCAGGAATGATCAATGTCTCCCCGATGGAAGAAAAAGCATACACCCATCCGCTCATCAATCCGATCGGGCGTCACATTCGACGCCACATAATCCGGGTCCGTGTTCATACTGTCCGTCTTGATCCATACACTCAACCGATACCACTTGTCCGGCTCCGCTGGAATCGGCGCACTGTAAAATACCATCTCATCATCCGCATTGTCCTTCTCGTACAACAACGCACTGTGCGAACCACTGTGCGCCGTGTCCCCCACTAACCCACAAAAATTCGGCGCATCCGAAGCCGACCAGTACATCCACCCTACCGGCGTCTCCGCATCTCCGTTAAACATCCCCATCGACCAGGGATCCGTCCAGCAATCAATATTGTCAAACCACACCGTCCCCGTCGCATCTTTTCCCATCACCGCCACCGCATACACCTCCTCCGGCTCACTGGGCACCAGCAACGCATCCTGAATAATGTCCCAATCCTTCGTCGATACACTCTGATCCACCGCCACCAGCTTCTCCGCTAATAAATTCCCACCTGCATAAAACCGATACCATACCCCGATCCGCGCATCATCATTGCCCGGATTGGTGTTCACTCCACTGGTCTTCACATAATAGCGCAACGTGTACAGCACATTCCCCGCCGCATTGTTCCAGTATAAATCCGCATTGTTCACACTTCGCCATCCAACGGCGTCCGTCGTCACCGCCGACTTCACCACCTTAAACGACCAGTAACTCGGCACCGGACCCCACGGATTCTGCGCCGCTTCGTCCTGCGCCCAAATCACCTGCGCACCTCCCAGACCATCATTCACCTTCGTCCAAAATGCCGGCTCCATCGTCTCTAAATCACCATTCGGCAATAAATTGGTCGCTGGTTGTAATTCTTCGATCATGAAATCGTCGAACCAGGCATAGCCAGTGGGGAATGAAGTAAAGCGGGCGCGAATGCTGACGCCAGCGGCATCGCTGGGTGATTTCGCGACGACGGAATAGAGCGTCCAATCACTGGAGGCATTGCGTTGATCCGCATAGAAATATTGATCACCTCCTGTCAGATCCCAGGAATGATCAATGTCTCCCCGATGGAAGAAAAAGCATACACCCATCCGCTCATCAATCCGATCGGGCGTCACATTCGACGCCACATAATCCGGGTCCGTGTTCATACTGTCCGTCTTGATCCATACACTCAACCGATACCACTTGTCCGGCTCCGCTGGAATCGGCGCACTGTAAAATACCATCTCATCATCCGCATTGTCCTTCTCGTACAACAACGCACTGTGCGAACCACTGTGCGCCGTGTCCCCCACTAACCCACAAAAATTCGGCGCATCCGAAGCCGACCAGTACATCCACCCTACCGGCGTCTCCGCATCTCCGTTAAACATCCCCATCGACCAGGGATCCGTCCAGCAATCAATATTGTCAAACCACACCGTCCCCGTCGCATCTTTTCCCATCACCGCCACCGCATACACCTCCTCCGGCTCACTGGGCACCAGCAACGCATCCTGAATAATGTCCCAATCCTTCGTCGATACACTCTGATCCACCGCCACCAGCTTCTCCGCTAATAAATTCCCACCTGCATAAAACCGATACCATACCCCGATCCGCGCATCATCATTGCCCGGATTGGTGTTCACTCCACTGGTCTTCACATAATAGCGCAACGTGTACAGCACATTCCCCGCCGCATTGTTCCAGTATAAATCCGCATTGTTCACACTTCGCCATCCAACGGCGTCCGTCGTCACCGCCGACTTCACCACCTTAAACGACCAGTAACTCGGCACCGGACCCCACGGATTCTGCGCCGCTTCGTCCTGCGCCCAAATCACCTGCGCACCTCCCAGACCATCATTCACCTTCGTCCAAAATGCCGGCTCCATCGTCTCTAAATCACCATTCGGCAATAAATTGGTCTGAGCATGGAGCATGCCTATTGTTCCAAGGCTTACCGCTAAAACCAACAGAATTACGGAAAAATTAACACGCATAAGACCTCCAGGTTTAGATGTGACTTTATTTATTTAAATAAGGAGAATTTCTCCTTATATAGCTATTCATCTATGGGCTATGTTCACAGGTGGAGGCACGAACTACTAATTCCACTGGTATCAATATTTTGCGTGAATGAATTTGTTTTTGCTTGAGGATTTCTGATAATAATTTTATCGCTTCTATCCCCATTTCTACTTTTGGCACCCGGATAGTACTTAAGGGAGGATCCATGGATAGATTGGCTTCTACATCATCAAAACCAATGATAGAAATTTCCTGAGGTACTTTAATCTTTTTTTCTTTTAAATACTGCAAGACGCCGATAGCCATGGCATCATTACAGGTGAAAATGGCAGAAAAAATATGATTGCGCTGTAATAGCTTTCTGGCGGCAGAATATCCATGTTCTCGGGCTGGATAGGGTTCATCAGTGATGACCAGGCCCGGATCATAAGGAATCTGGTTTTGTTCCAGCGCGGCTTTATAGCCCTGAAAGCGCTCACGTATACTGGGATGATTGATATCACCCCCTATAAATGCAATCCTCTGGTGATGACAATCGATAAGGTGTTGGGTAGCCTTTTTACCTCCCTCAAAATTATCGATCATCACGACTGGATAATTTCCCTGGGGAGGATAATAATCCACAAAAACCAATGGCATTTTAATTTTCAGGAGATTTTCAATAAGCGGCAGTGGGACTTTTCCGGCCAGGATGACTCCTTCCACGTTTCGTTCCAGGATAAACCGGGGCATTTTGGATTGTGAATTAAAATCTGCCTTGACAGTAGTGAGAAGGATATAGTATTCATATTCCCGAGCCTGAAATTCGGTTCCTAAAAAAATCTGAGTATAAAATGGTTCTGAACGCGAAAAATGATCTTCGGTAACAATAAAACCGATATTTCCGCTCTTTTGTGAAACCAGTCCGCGAGCGACACGCACCGGATGATAATCCAGATCCTTTATAACTTTTTGTACTTTTCGTTTCGTTTCAGGAGAGATTCGCTGATGGTCATGCATAACTAAGGAGACGGTAGCCACCGAGACTTTTGCTTTTTTCGCCACATCTTTGATGGTTGCTACCATAACGACCACCCAGGTTAATCGTTTAACTAATCACTAATATAATTTTTAATTTCAATTTTGTCAAGAATGATTTTTACTTTTTTCAAATTGGCGAGCATCTTTGCTTCCGAATTCTCACTACGAATAATTAGTTGAAAAAAATAGAAATGTTATTCTTTGATTTTAATATAATTACAATAGTTATTTATGAGATTTTTTCCAGATGAATCGTGACGATGGAGCTAATTAACTGAAATCCACTTGATTTTACAGATCTCAATAAATAAAAATAATGTGAAGAAAAAATTCGGTTAAACGTTTTATCTATTTGACTCACAATGGCAGAGATGAGACACCCGAATAACCGAAATCCTTTCGCTAGTTCCCGAACCAATGGCCAGATCATAAAACTTTTTGTTAAGAAAATTAAAAAATTGATCCCGATCTAAAAACTACCTATCATCACCAGCATTCATATCATTAAATTTTATCTACTCTGGTCTGGGAAAGCTTAAAAGGCGAATTCGACTCTGCCAATCTATCTGCTGATTCTCTTTCCACAACAAAGTACTATCTATACTCACATTCACCGACAATAATTTTAATTTTTCCATCAATTCCCGTTCGGCTTTCCACCATTTCCATTCCTGCAAGGTATGAAATTTTCGCAAAGCAGCATTCGAAGGCCTGGGGACTTTACTGAAATAATCTGTTACCTCTTGCGGAATCTCTATATTCAATAAAACCTGTTGTAGATAAAGAAAATATAATTGTTTTTCCATGAATTGTTGAACCTCTTTACGAACGGTGGGATGACGATCCAATCTGCGTTTAAACGCTTCCCGCAACAGTAACTCATCACGTACCCAGACCGCCAGTTTATTCGATAAATCCCCTCGCGTCCTGATTCGTGGCCTATTCCCCATTGGAATTTTACTCACCGCTTCTAAATACTCTCCCAGAGTTATCGAACCACCTTTGTAAGTGATCAACGTTTCCTGCCAATTTTCTCGGAGCTGCCACTTTAGTTGTTCGATCATTTCATTAGTGAATGTCACCGTATAGCGTAAGCTTCTTTCCGCTTCAGATTCTCTGGCCACTGCCCTCCATAATTTTTGAAATACTTTTGGATGGGGTTGAGGATTGAATTTTTTTCCTATATATTCGGCAACATAGTCTTTGGCAAATTCCCGACTCTTTCGGGAAAAAATTTTCCGATACCATAATTTTTTCTGTTTGGTAAACTCATCCTCAGAGAAGATAACTTCATCGACCCGATCGATTAATTGGATGATATGGTATCCCCATTTGGTTTTCACCGGACTGGAGATCTCATCTTTTTTCAGCAATTTTACAGCAGCTGCAAACTGACTGTCCAGCTCTGATATTTTCACCCATCCTAAATCACCACCATTGCGTGCTAAAAGAGTATCGTGAAACGCCAGCTGCGCGAACTCTTCAAACGAACCGCCTTCTCTGAGCTTTTCTCTCCAGTGAAAAATCTGCAACGAATCCCTGCTGAACAGGTGTCTCACATGCACTCGAATAGAATTTTCCAGAAAGGCCTTTTTTATTTCTTCATCCGAAACCTGTACTTTTGCTTCGATGACCTGACGATACAGTTCTCTCAACATCGCACGAGACAATTCCCATTCACGAGCTATCCTCAATAGAGAATCTTGCAGGAGACCATCTTCATCGGCCTTTATATAGCTTAATTTATAACAGATCAATTTATTTAATTCATCCAGCAAAGCATTAAATCCAGTGGAATCGATCCCAAAATTCGGATCTAACTCGTAAAATATCCGAAATTCGGAAAGAGGAATCGGTTGGCCGTTGATGGTGGCAATGATTTCCGGCGGGGCGACCGACTTTTTCTCACAGCTACTAATTAATAAAAACCAGGATAATACCGAATATGATAGCAGAATAAATTTTATTTTTTTCATAACATAGCGACCACAAAGAATTTTTGTTATTCTAAAAAAAATTTATGGAATATAAAAAATTGTTGCTATTTAAAAACATTAATTTTTAGTTTATGGCAAAAGCAAAAAATAAGTTTGTTCCCTTTTTTATGGAGGGGTTGCAATGACATACTGTCCCTTTTGTGCGGAAAAGCTACTGAAGCCAGCAAAAATTTGCCCCTATTGTAAAAAATCTATTGATCCCCAGCTTTTTAAAGAAATGTATGGATCAGCAGGGGGGCCAAGCCATGTTCATCGAAAAGTATTGATGAAACGCTGGTTTAAAGAACATTCTCTCTTCATCTATCCAATTATCGCCTTACTGATCGGATTGATCATTGGTATCATACTGGCATATTCCTATGCCCTGCTTCAATTTAGCGGGGAGAGAGCAGATTACCAGAAACAGATAACTGAATTACAAAATACTTTGCAAGAACAAAAAACCACCGCTGGAAATCGGCAGTCTGATTTTCAGAATCAATTAGACACCAAAAATAACATCATCAAAATCTTATTGGAACAAAAAGAATTATTGAGTCGCTTGATTTACTTTACCAATCGCTTAAGCGAAAATAGCACACTGACTCCCAATACTCCGGAAGATATTGATAATTACCGGCGAAATACTCTCTATTTAATCCAGTTGTTCAATGAATCGCAAACCAAACTAAAATCAGCTGGTCTGGAAGATAACAAAACCTATTATTTACAGACCATACCCTCTTTGCTCCAAACGGTAACGAATTGAGTGAATCGATCCTTTATTCAGGAATGTACACTGGAGATGCATCGATAAACTGCCATTGATACTGCCAATGATTTCCTTCCAGCTAATTCTTATCATACATAAAAAAATGCCTCCTGATGGTTGCTCACCAGGAGGCATTAAGTATTGGAGGAGGCCTATGAGGAAGCTACTGTCTTTCGATCTCACTTCCGAATGTAATCATCGACCTCAAAAATCATAACTTTAGATAACTAAAACTAAAAATTGCTATCGCTTCTAAAGAGAGATAATCGCCATTGACATTTTTAGACTACACCCTGGTCGATCATGGCATCCGCTACCTTAATAAATCCACCAATGTTAGCGCCTTTGACGTAATTGATAAAATTCCCTTCTTGGCCATATTTCACACAGGTCGCATGGATATTTTTCATAATGGTGTGCAGTTTGGCATCCACTTCTTCCCTGCTCCAGGATAAGCGCATACTGTTTTGAGTCATTTCCAGACCGGAAGTTGCTACTCCACCCGCATTAGCAGCTTTACCGGGTCCAAACAAAATTCTATTTTTCAAATACACATCGATAGCGCCGGGTTCAGAGGGCATATTGGCTCCTTCTGCCACACATATACAGCCATTTTTAATTAACAGCTTGGCATCGGATTCACTCACTTCGTTTTGAGTGGCACAGGGTAGCGCAATATCACATTTCGCTTTCCAGGGTCTTTCGCCTTCCCAGTATTCAACTTTATACTTATCGGCATAATCTTTTATTCGTCCGCGTTTCACATTCTTTAAATCCAGCACAAAATTCAATTTCTCTTTATCAATTCCATCGGGGTCATAGATCGTGCCGTTAGAATCAGATAAAGTCACTACTTTTCCACCCAGGTCAATTACCTTTTCAGTGGCATATTGGGCCACGTTGCCTGATCCGGATATAGCTACTGTTTTGCCCTTTATCGATTCGCCGCGGGTTTTTAACATCTCTTCTGCAAAATATACACATCCATAGCCAGTAGCCTCAGGACGAATGAGACTCCCACCCCAGTTGATTCCTTTCCCGGTCAACACGCCGGTAAACTCATTCCGCAACCGCTTGTATTGGCCAAAGAGAAAACCAATTTCTCGTCCACCGACCCCAATATCACCGGCAGGGACATCCGTATCCGGACCAATATGACGGAATAATTCAGTCATAAACGATTGGCAAAAACTCATCACCTCGTTATCCGACTTCCCTTTCGGATCAAAATCAGATCCTCCTTTTCCGCCCCCCATGGGCAGAGTAGTTAAACTATTTTTAAATACCTGTTCGAATCCTAAAAACTTCAAAATTCCCAGATTTACTGACGGGTGAAAACGCAAACCGCCTTTATAAGGTCCAATAGCTGAATTGAATTCCACTCGATAACCTTTATTCACCTGAATTTCGCCCCGATCGTCTCTCCAGGGGACTCTGAACATTATCACTCTTTCCGGTTCAATGATTCGTTCCATAATTTTTGCGTGAAGGTATCGAGGATTCGCCTGTAAAAATTCCCAGAGCGATTCAACAACTTCCCGAACCGCTTGATGAAATTCTTTTTCACCAGGATTTTTAGCCACGACCATTTCCATGAAACTGTCCACTGAACGATAGATATTTTGTAGCGCCATAAATTCCTCCAAAAGATGGTTAATTTATTGACATTTATTGAATTGATTAAAAGATGGAATGTTTTTTATCAGTCATCAAAAACATAACAGCAGAATTTAGGTTTCATGATGAGTTCTGTCAAGTGGATTGACAAATTCACTTTTTTACTTTTTTAGAGATACATCCTTTTACCGAAAATCAGAGAGATTAGTTTTCCAAATTTCTATTGAGATTATGGTGAAAACATTTTAATAATCGATTATCTTCATCGATGGATGAAGATTAAATTTAATGGGATGTAGATAAAAATTTTTATAAAAACGTTCTCGGTGATAAATATTAAATAAAGGAGGATTGGTATGTATCTAAAACAAATTAATCCTTTTGAAAGTGCCATGAAACAATTTGATAAAGCGGCGGCATTGTTAAAATTAACTCCAAGCCAGATAGCGATGATCAAAGAACCCCGCCGGATTACGGAGGTCAATCTTCCGGTGCGGATGAGCGATGGATCAATCCGTATCTTTAAAGGTTTTCGGGTTCAACACAGCATTGTGCGTGGTCCGGCCAAAGGAGGGATCCGTTTCCATCCCAATGTCACTGTCGACGAAGTTAAAGCCCTGGCATTCTGGATGACCTACAAGTGTGCGGTAGTCGGCGTACCATTTGGAGGCGGTAAAGGTGGAGTGGTATGCGATCCCAGTCAGTTAACTATTACCGAACTGGAAAATCTTTCTCGCAGATATTTTGCGGAAATGTCTGATCTTTTCGGCCCGGATTCTGATGTTCCGGCGCCGGATGTAAACACGAATTCTCAAATCATGTGCTGGATGTTTGATACTTATTCCATGCACAAGAAACAATTTTTGCCGGCGGTTATTACGGGGAAGCCATTGGAATTGGGTGGATCGGAAGGTCGTACGGAAGCCACAGCGCAAGGCATGGTTTTTTGTGTAGAAGAAGCCACTAAAATTCTAAATCTGGATTTAAAGAAGGCAACCGTCGCCATCCAGGGTTTCGGAAACGCCGGGTCATTTGCGGCAAAACTATTAAACCAGGACGGTTCAAAAATAATTGCCATTTCTGATATCAGTGGCGCATACTATAATCCCAGAGGAATTGATATTACGGCTGCCTTTGAAACCTGTCGGAAAAATAAAACCTGGTTGTTAGAAGGACTGGAGAAAGAAACCAAATGCGAAAAAATGCCCGACCCCATGAAACTCTTAGAATTGGAAGTCGATGTTCTTATTCCGGCTGCCCTGGAAAATCAAATCACTGAAGAAAATGCTCCTCGTGTGAAAGCAAAAATTATTGCCGAGTGTGCAAATGGACCGGTGACGCCCGAAGCCGATGATATTTTAGAAAAGAACAAAATATTTATAATTCCTGACATTCTGTGCAATGCCGGTGGAGTAACAGTTTCGTATTTAGAGTGGGTCCAAAATCGAATGGGTTATTACTGGAGTAAGGAGAGAATTCAACAGGATTTAGAGCAAATCATGAAGAAAGCCTTTGATGAAGTCTATGAAACATCTATAAAACATAAAGTAAATATGCGGATTGCCGCTTTTCTATTGGCCATTGATCGAGTAACCAAGGCCGCGGAACTGAGAGGTTTATACG
>CAYMXZ010000088.1:0-2127 GCA_964394475.1 uncultured Caldithrix sp.
GGTATGACTATCGCTGCTACCTATCCAGCTGCGGTCATTGGCATGGCCTTACTGCATTTGATGAAAGGCTCTATCCTGGAAGAAAACATTGCACGAACCGTCGGTTCCATCGGAGAATCAGTAGCCGCCGGTGCTATTTTTACCATTCCCGCCTTTATGATCGCCGGCGTCTGGAAAGGCAGTTTCTGGTCACCCCGCCATTATCTGGAGGCCACCGCTATCATGCTGGTAGGTGCAGTGATCGGAATTATGTTTGTCACCATCCTGCGACGAGTGATGGTAGAGGATAAAGAACTTCCCTTTCCAGAGTCAGTCGCCGCCTCGGAAATTCACAAAGTCGGACAAGCCGGTGCCAGCGGTGCTCAATTTCTTTTCGGCGCCATGGGATTGGGAGCACTGATTCAATTTTTAAAAGAATTTAAAGTTTTTGCCAGCAAGGGTGAATCATTCATTCATTTCGGAAAAAAACTAATTGGAGTTGGCTCTACTTCCCAGCAAGCAGGGGGAGGAGCCTTAATCAGCACCCCTGGAGTAAGCCCGGCCTATATGGGCGTCGGGTATATCATCGGACCAGAATTGGCTGCATTGAACTTCACCGGCGGTCTATTGGCCTGGGGATTATTCGTTCCCCTGCTTTTTTACTTCCTCGGCCCCAATGTCATCCCTGATCCCGCCGCTCCTCAGTCTACCTGGATCGATACCGCCGTGAGTATCTGGCGAAATATCGTTCGTCCCATCGCTATTGGTGGAATGTTAATGAGTGCCGGTTATACGTTATACCGCATGCGTAAAAGTTTAGCAGCGGGTCTGGGTCGCGCCATTCGTGATGTGCGGCAGGCCGCAGGTGGAGGAACAAAATTAGAAAGTCGCATTGAAAAAGATATGCCTTTTAAGTGGGTATTTATTGGCATCGGATTGGCAACCATTGCTACCTTTATCATTTATTTATATTTTTCTGGAGATTTAGTGGCGTCAATTACTGCTACTATTGTGATGGTGATTGCCGGATTTTTCTTTGCGGCGGTTTCCGGATATCTGGTCGGCTTGATTGGCTCCAGCAACAATCCCATTTCCGGGCTAACCATCTCCACGGTGATTGTGGCGGCGATTTTGATGGTTTTGTTAGGAGTGCAGGAATCATCTGGTGTAGCAGCGGTTTTAGGGGTGGCAGCGGTGATCTGTGTTTCAGCCGCTGTTGCCGGCGAAATGTTGCAGGACCTGAAGGTTGGTCATTTGTTGGGCGGTACTCCCTGGAAGATGCAGACCGGTAACTTATTTGGAGTATTGTTAGCAGCAGCTGTCATGTTCTTTCCATTGTTAATTCTGCATCAGGGTGACATTAATCTGGGCGGAACCGGTCTTGGCGGTGAAAAATATCCAGCACCGCAGGCCAGTCTGATGGCCATTCTGGCCCAGGGAATCGTGGGCGGTGATATGGCCTGGCCATTAATTTTTGTCGGAATCATAATGGCCATCGGTTTTATTCTGGTGCGGGTGAAAAGTCCAATGCTGGTATGCGTGGGAATGTATTTGCCGTTGGAAACTTCTTTCGCCATTTTTATCGGTGGATTAATCCGCGGCATTGCCGATAAATTATCTGCCCGCAAAAAACACAACGAAGCACAAAAAGCCAGAGTGGAAAATACCGGCGTATTAATTGCGGCTGGTCTCATTGCCGGTGAAGCATTGATCGGTTTATTGTTTGCCTTTTTTGCAGTAATGGAATGGCCTGTTCCGGAAGTTTTCCAGCAGACAAAGTCCATGATACAATTTATCCCGGCCTTATTGGTTTTCCTGATTGTAGGCTGGGTTCTTGTTAAATTCCCGCTGAGTCGCGCTGGCCGTCCTGATGAACCCGCGCCACCCAGTGCGATGTAAGGCATAATATATTTTAGATTTTAGATTTGAGATTTAAGATTTTAGATTGTTAATCTTTAATTTTTTTGAAGACCTTCGGTTCAGGCCGAAGGTTTTTTATTTTCTTATACGGAGAAGCGGAGAAAAACAGTTAATAGTGAATAGTTTATAATTTATATTTGATTTTACTTCCTCTGCTATCTTTGCCTCATTACGGGAAAATTATTCTCGCGCAGAGACGCAGAGGGCGCAGAGGAAAAAGAATCAATA
>CAYMXZ010000088.1:2227-12516 GCA_964394475.1 uncultured Caldithrix sp.
CGTTACACCTATTTTTATTTTGTATTTTGTATTTTTTAATTTGTATTATTTCTACCCACTTCCCAAAATATTTTATATCTTTCAGCATCATTTCCTATCGATGAGGTGAAATATGACTGTTCAACATATTTTGGTTCCGCTGGATTTCAGCGAATTTTCCAACAAAGCGCTTGATTATGCCCTGGATATTGCCGAAAAATTTCAGTCCCAGATCACATTATTCCATGCCATTGTCCTATTTCAGGATGATGTGGATGAGGAACAACGCCTGCAGGAATACGAAAACTGGATCAAACGAAGAGAACAAACCATTCATCATCAAATGGATCATAGCCTGCAGAAAGTGAAACAACGCGGAATAACAGTAAGTTCTTTGATCAGACGAGGCGTGAATGCGGCGGATGTTATTTTAGATTATCTTAGTGAAAACAGCTGCGATCTGGTGATTATGGGAACCCACGGTCGCACCGGACTCAAACATTTCCTGCTGGGCAGTGTGGCTGAAAAAATTGTGCGACTATCCCCTGTGCCAGTCATGACCATTCACCGTTCGCTGCAAAAATTTCAGATTTTCAGGATATTGGCTCCCATCGATTTTTCTATCTATTCCAAACATGCCGCTGATGATGCCATCGCGCTGGCCGCCTATTTCGAATCTGAGATTGAATTCATCCACGTCATCGAACATGATATTCATCCATCCTTTTATGCCGGTGGAATCGAATCGATCTTCCAGCTGGATACGGGATTAAAAAATAGAGTGCTGACCAACCTGAAAGAATTTTTAGCCGATCAACTGCCGGCCAACCTTCAAACCAATTATGTAGTTCGTGAAGGAAAAGCTCACAAGGAAATCGTCGATTACGCCAAAGAAGCGAACACCGATCTGATTGTGATTGCGACCCATGGTCTTACCGGTCTGGAGTATATTCTGCTGGGCAGCACTTCTGAAAAAGTGGTCCGTACCGCCAACTGCCCGGTGCTGGTGGTTAAAAAGAAATTATAAAAAAGACCAAAGGATAAAGGTTTGATAGTCTGCAGTGAATAGTATATAATTTATATTTAATATTTTATATTTTGTATTTTGTAATCCTTTCTCGCGCAGAGGGAAAAAAATCAATAACGTTATACCGTTACACCTACTGTTATTTTGTAATTTGTATTTTGTATTTTGTAATCTCTTCTCGTGCAGAGAGAAAAAATCAATAACGCTATACCGTTACACCTATTTGTATTTTGTATTTTGTATTTTGTAATTTGTAATTTGTAATTTTTATTTTTCTGACATTTTCCACTTCGTTTTGAAGCGGGCGATTTCTTCTCCGCTCTTTTTTAGAAATAGTTGTTGACAATAAAGCAGGTGCTGCTCTTCCTGCAATGGTTGAATTTTGGCGATCATTTGATCCCCTAAAAATACCTCCTTGCGATAGCTCACTTCAACTTCCATGGGGAAATACTTAAATAAGATCTCTGGCGGCAGTGATTCGAGAGCCCAGGCAATGTAACGAACATGATTCACATGTCGATTCATATCCAGATCGGTAAATCCGACCATAAACTCTTTTTCATACTGACTGTGCGTCACCTCCGGTAAGGGAGAAAAATCATCCGGCAAAGCCCGCTGTTGTCGGATAAAGTCCGATTCAAACAGATCATCCAATTTGAGAGGCCGGCGTTTTTCTAAGTCAATGACCATCCAGGAGCTGGTTCCCGCCGCGATGAGCTCATTCTGTTCGTTATAAAATTCAAAATCCCTTAACGCATATTTCCCTGCTCGCCCGGAGGGCCAGGTGCGCCCGATGATATTTTCTTTCCAGTATACTTTTTTAATAATTTTCAAATGGAGTCGTGATAGCACCCAGGTCATTTGCTTCTGCATCAATTGCTGGACGGAAAAACCAAGTCGATCGGCATGCGTGGAAGCCAATTCCTGCATAAAATTAAACAGGCTCAATGGGTGTAATCTACCCTTGAAATCGCATTCATAGATTCGAACATCAAATTTCCGTTGGAAATATTTTCGCTTCATACTTTTTGTCCCTTATTAATCGGAAGACTTTTTTCATTTTCTTCCTCATAAATAAATTTAACACAACGAATATGACGATTTCATTTTAAAAAATTTTAGTTGAACAAATATATTTTATAATGCTGTTTTTTCTTTATACAAAACACTCTCGGAAAAAGGAAAAACACCGTTCCACTTTATTATTTTATATTTTGTATTTAGTATTTTAGAAGTTCTTCTCCCGCAGAGATGTAGAGGGAAAAAAGTATTGAATATTTTATAGGTAACAGTTGATAATTAAAAATTGAAATTTTGAACCTATAGCTTGTCTGGACTCTGGGATAAAATTCAATTAGCTAGTCCCACAAAATTCATTATAAACTATAAATTATTCACTATTCACCCTTTCTCTTCGGCGTATCTGCGAGCATATTTTTCTCACGCAGAAACGCAGAGACAACAGAGAATTTAAACAGGAAAAAATTTGATTATAGAATGGTTTTGAAAATCTGATCGATCTAATTCTTGAGATGCAATATTTCCTGCACTCTTTCAATAATTTCTTTCACCTGAAACGGTTTGTGCAAATAGCCTACCGCTCCCCGGTCTAACATATCCTGTAAATCTTTCTGTTCCACATAACCGCTGATGATGAAAATTTTCTGTTTGGGATTTATCTTGCGAATCTCATTAAAGGCGGTTCGACCATCCATGATGGGCATAACAATATCCATGATGATCAGATCGATATCTTTTTTATGGCGCTGATAAATATCCAGGCCGGCTCGGCCATCACCGGCTGTATATACTTTTAACCCCGACGATTCCATGATTTCTTTCATCATACTGCGAATATTGTATTCATCATCTACCACCAACACTGTGGCCTGTTTAGCAGGAGCTTTTTTCTCCTGTTTGGGTAGATCAACTCTGGACGTTCCCATTTCTCTTTCCTCTCTAAAAGGCCAATATAAATATACGGCAGTATATTGATCAACTTTACTATCCAGAAAAATATAGCCTTTCATATCTTTAATCAAGTTGTAAGCAATAAATAACTCTAAACCCGCGCCTTCGTTTTTAATGCGAGTTGAATAAAAGGGTTTAAGAACCTGCGTTAAACTTTTTTCTGGAATTCCGATGCCATTATCCCACACACATAATTCAATGTAATTCCCTTTGCTCAAATAGAATGGCTTGTTGTCCACCAGACCGTCTCTTTTTTGCTCCCACAGCCGAGAAGAAAACTTGATGGTCGCTTTTTCCCTTCCATGCAGAGCAACGATGCTGTTGCTAATTAAAATATCCAGCAGACGACGTAAACGCAACGGATAAATCCGGCTGTTTTTAATAGCGGGATCTAATTCCATCTGCACCTGAATATACTCGGGCAGATCTTTCCTGATGGTCGCCACATAGGAATTGATGAATTTATTTAAATTGGCAATCTCATAATTCTCCAACTCTTCCACATCATAATTGAGAAATTTTTGAACCAGATTGGCCGACCGCTGGGCAGCTTTTTGTATATTTTCCAGATGAATATATTTGGGATGTTTATCAGGAATAATTGATTTCAGACTATTAATATTGGGGAAAAGAACGGAAAGCAAATTATTAAACTGACTCACCAGGATGCGCGAAAATTGATCTATCTCATCCAGTATTTCATTGCGATGCTCAATCATCTCTTTGAAATAATTTCCGGTAACCTCTCCCGCTAAGACCAGAAAAAGTTGATTGTTACCATGGTCCTCCAGTGGACTGCATATAAATTCCATTACAGCTGATTGGGAATCAGAAATTTTCAAGGGGCAGCGAAAAACCTGAAATGACTGATCTTTGTTTTCAGTGAGAAACTTCCGGAAGGCATGGCGATGAGTGGGAGCCACAATTTCAAAAAAATCCTCCCCAATTATCGACTCCCCTTCAATTGAAATATTTTTCAACGCAGCGGCATTGGCATGTAAAACCACAAATCTGGAATCTAATGTAAAAATTAAAATTGGACCTTTTTCAAAAAATTCCGAGTACTTTACTTCATCCAATACCTTCGACAACCGAGATTGCTGAATTAACTTGGATTTTAACCAGGCAAAATAATAATTCTGATAAATTACCAGCGAAATCAGGGCGCTCAATAAATTGATGACGCTGAGGTTCTGAATTTCAAATGGCTGTTTCTGGCGAACGAGAAATCCAATTCCGAAAAGATTTCCCCGTACATGCAAGGGAAATAAGATGACTGATGTGGCTGATAAAAGCGACCACTTCACCTCCGGAGATCCCCATGAAGGCAGATCGGTTACCAGCTGGGCCAGCTCACCTTCCGCTAATTTTTGTTTCAGATTTTCGAATTGCGAATCGTTGACAAATTTTCGGAAAAGGTCGAGCTGCTCTGATTGGTGAGTAAGAATTTCATACGCTTCCTGATCTTCCCTCAATTTGTAAATCATAAATCCCAATTCAAAACCGATTTTTTTCTCCAGAAACTGGAAAATCAGATCTACCAAGTGGTCGGCATGGCGAGATTGAATAATCTTTTTCTGGAAATCGATAACTTCGGACAATAATTGGGTATTGCGGGTGAAGGTTTCAAATTGATAATTGATATTCTTAAGCCCTTCACGAAATAGCCTATCTAAATCTTCAAGCTCTGCAGAAACTTTATGTAAATCAGACAGCACGCTAGCGGCGCTTTCCATCTTCTTTAAAGAAGTAATCACGGCCTGTAAACTTTGTTCAATATGTTGGGTGGAATTCATATTTCATTCATTTCAAATAAATTAATAAAAGATTGCTGTTCAACAATTTCTTTTTGAACAGCCTGCAATAATTTTTCAAATTCTTTTTCAGGAATGGACAGATAATCCTTAAAGGTCGGCTCAATCTTTATCAAATCGGCGTAGCGAGATAAATCGCGCTCCAACAGGTGACCAATCAAATTTCCCATATAAACCAGCCGGATTAAAAAATCCTCTTTTTCACCGGATTTATATTCCTCTGGCCGGTGATGATAGCGGGTAAGCAAAACCAGGGTAGTGGGAAGATTCCATTGATCCAATACTCGTCCTCCGATATCCGAATGGTCTAACCCCAAAAATTTTCTCTCCAATTCCAGCAAAGGTATATGTTCCTGAGCACTCTTTTCAACTAAAATCGAATATTCCTTATCAAATGATGAAAGAATGATCACTTTACCCACATCATGCAACAAACCACCAAAATATAATAATTCTTTATTCCCTGAGTCATATTTTTCTGCAATCTCTTTAAGGATTAACGCTACCCGCAGGGAATGTTTCCAGAGCTGATTGACTTGCTGCCCATGGCTTGGCTGGAATCCTTTAAACAAGCTTTGCACTGACAAGGCCACCGCTATTTCTTTAACCATATTAAATCCCAGAACCACCACGGCTCGATCTACCGAAGGAATCATTCGGGGAAAGTTGTATAAACTGGAATTGGCAATTTTTAAGATGTGAGCGGAAAGAATCTGATCACAGGAAAGCAAGCGTAAAAATTGAGGAACATCCATTTCATGTCTGGCGGACATGCGCAAAACTTCCCTGGCCACGACCTGATGGGTGGGAATATGGTCAACGGCGGCAATGACGTCCTGTGATATCTGAACCATGGTTAAATCGAAATGGTTTTCTATACTGGTTTATAATATCGAACTATTTCCAGCAAACTTTATGCAAATTACAGTATTCACTCACTTTTTCTCACCCCTATCCCTCCAGGAAGCAGCAATAATTTCAAGGCGTCCATACCCTGAAGTTTATTTCACTGGATCCAGCGATATGTACCCATCAAAGATTAGCTTCAATAGACAATATTGCATTTAGAATTGAGATAATACCGATGATGTAAAGGCTGTAATCAGAAATTCATGTTTATGAATAGTTAAAGTCTCACCTCTCAATTGGATTACTCATTCTTTAATCACTGCTTGTTTGTAGTTTTAGTCGCCTGATTTTATTTCGCAGGGTGCGCAGAGAAAAACCCAGACGCCGAGCCGCATGAGTTTTATTACCTTTCGACTCATCCAGGGCGCGACGAATAATTTCTCTTTCACATATCAAAATTTGCTCTTTATAGCTGGTCTTATCCTGATCCGGCACGAACGGCGGAAAAAAAGGTCGTGAACTCACTTCGGTGGTCATCTGCGATTTGAGATATCCCGGCAAATCAGCCAGCTCAATTTTATCTGAATCCGTCATCACAATAGAATTTTCTATGGTATTCTCCAATTCCCTGATATTCCCCGGCCAGTGATATTGCAATAGTAACTCCATGGCCTCCTGAGTGATACCGGTAATCTGCTTATTATTTTTGGACGCATATTTTCGGATAAAAAAGTCGGTAAGAGGACCAATATCTTCTGGTCTTTCACGCAGTGGGGGAATAAAAATCGGGATGACGTTTAAACGGTAGTACAGGTCTTCGCGAAAGAGTCCTTCTTCCATGGCTTTTTCCAGATTTTTATTGGAGGCAGCAATTAAACGAACATCGACTTCAATATTTTCGATACCACCGACGCGGGTAAATGTTTTATCCTGCAGCACTCGTAATAATTTGGCCTGCACTCCTAAGGGAAGCTCACCAATTTCATCCAGAAAAAGGGTGCCCTGATGAGCCAATTCAAATTTGCCTTTTTTCGATTTATACGCCCCGGTAAAAGCTCCTTTTTCATGGCCAAATAATTCACTTTCTAATAAAGTTTCCGGAATTGATGCGCAATTTATTTCGATTAAGGACTTCGTGCGGCGCGAGCTCTGGAAATGAATGGCTCGGGCAATCAATTCTTTTCCAGTACCACTCTCTCCCCTCAATAATACCGTGGCATTGGTACTCGCTACTTTAAGCACTTTCTTGAATATTTCCTGCATTTTGCCACTCACGCCAATGATATTTTCAAAACTATAAGTCTTCTGGAGTTTATCCTTCAGATCGATGTTTTCATAAATCAACCGCTGTTCTTTAATCGCCCGTCTGATGACAATCAACAATTCATCCAGATCAATGGGCTTTGTCAGATAATCGTATATTCCCAGCTTCATCGACTCAACCGCATTTTTCACCGTTCCAAATGCCGTCATCATCACAATCTTGATATCTGGATTGAGTTCTAAGAACTGGCGTGAGAGTTCCAATCCATCTGTATCAGGAAGGAGATAATCCACCAGCACGACATTCACATTGCCTTTTTTTAATTCCTCTGAGGCCAGTCGCCCATTTTTGGCCTTGGCAACCAGGAAGCCTTCATGTTCTAAGATTTCTGCTAACCCTTCCAGGGTATTTAAATCATCTTCTACAATTAAGATTTTTTCATCCATAGCCTGAAAATCACCTCTTCATCGGCGTTAAGTATGCTTTGTTAAACAATCAAATATATGCTCAATATTTTTTATTATCAAAATCCTTATTTTCCAGGGGCAATTCAATGATGACTGTTGTCCCCTGTTTTTCGATGCTTTCCACTTTAATGTCTCCTTTATGGGCTTCAATAATCTGGCGAGCGATTACCAAACCAAGACCAGTCCCTGATTTTTTGGTGGTATAATATAATTCAAAAATTTCTGCTAATTTGTTTTTGGGAATTCCGATTCCAGAGTCGATCACTTTGATGACGATGCGGTCTGAGGATCGATGTTGCCTCTTTAGCGATGGTTGCCGGGAAGTTTCAATCAAAATTGTTCCGCCATCCGGCATGGCTTCAAAGGCATTCAATAAAATGTTATGAAATACCTGTTTTAATTGATTATGATCAAATAGTCCTAATAATGCTTCCTGGTAATAATGTCGGTTGACACTAATTCCCATCCTTCTGGCCTGTTCTTCCAAAGTGATCACCACTTCTTCCAGGATTTGATGGATATCCGAACGGATCAGAGTTAGTTCCGGTGGGCGGGTGATGGCCAGAAAGTTGGAAACAATACTATTCATTCGCTCAATTTCTGAACTGATGATATTCATGTATTTGATTTTGGAATCGGTTGGTGAATTGGTTTGGGTGATCAATCGGCGCAGGATCTGCATGTTAATGTTCATGGCATTGAGCGGATTTCGGATTTCGTGACTGACCAGCGCCGCAAAGCGACTGAGAGCCGCCAGTCGCTCCATGCGCCGCAATTGTCGTTGATTTTTTTCCAGTGATTCCGCCATTTTGTTGAACTCATCCGCCAGCACCATCAATTCATCATGCTGTTCTACTTTAATGCGATGAGCCAGATTACCATCGGCATACTGACGGACACCTTTTACCAGCGTTTCAATTGGCCGGGTAATGCGCTGGATGGTACCAAAAGCCAGGACAATCGCCAAGATCGAAGTGATCGACACAAAGATAATTACCTGATTCTGCATCTTGCGCACTAACTCAAACGCTTCCGATTTAGACTGTTGTACCACAATCCCCCAATTTAAGTTTTGGACTGGCACAAAAGCCGCGATCATCTCCCGCTGATCTTCCACATAGGAAGAAATGCCTTCTTCCCCTTTCATTACTTCTTTAAAAAAAGGATAATTGATATAGGATAATTCTTTTTTCAATATTTTTTGCTTATCGGGATGAGCGATGAGCAAACCATCGGCGCTGATCAGAAAAGCAAAACCAGTTTTACCCACTTTAATACTGTCTACAATCGCCCAGATATTTTTCAAATCGATCTCACCCACCAGTACTCCTGCCACTGTATTATATTTCAAAATCGGTAAAGCGATGGACATGACGGGATATCGGGAAGCTGTAAAATAAAGGGGTGAAAAATAACGTTCACCAGTCATGGTAACAGTAAAGAATTCTTCTTTGCTAAAATCTTTCATTTCCTCTCCAAAACTGGTGGTCACCACCGCCAGACCGCTTTGATCCAGGATAAAAATCTTCTGGAAAATAGGATTGCTGATTTTTATTTTGTTTAAGACGCGACTTTGAGTAAATCGCTCCATTTCAATGATATCGCGGGTCTGCGAGATGGTATGTAAAATAGTCACCGGTTCTTCTAGAAACAGCGAAATCTCATTGCTGGAACCCCTGGCAATTTCCAGGTTGCGGTCAAAAATATAGTTGGTTACTGTGATTTCCGCCAGCCGAATCAGGATGATACTGACGATTAAAATGGGCAATACACCTAAACTGACAAAAATAAAAACCATCCGTCGTTGAATCTTTTGCTCTAAATAACGTCGGATGAGACGCCGAATAAGTTTCCAGTAAATAACGATTCGAATTCGTTTCATTGATCAATATAGCGGATATTTTTGCATCATTTTTGGAACAAACCAGTTTTCAAAAGGCATGAGGCGATAGTAATACACTTTCTCGGCATTGCTGTAAGAGATTCGTATATTTTGAAAACGACTATTTACTGCATAAATCACTCGATCGTCAAAAAACAGAAAGACGGCAGGTGCTTCCTGATGGAGGATAATCTGAAAACGCTGAAAGAGAATTTTACGTGCATTCTGATCATTCTCAGCCTGAGTAAATAATTTTTCCAGAATTGAATTGGAATAATTGGTTGTAGAGGGAGCATTCTTTAATATTTTAAAATAAAAATCTTTTAGCACGGTAAACAGGTCATTGTCATAAAACGCATAGCCTTTTAGAACCGCTGTAAATTTGTTCTGTTCAATTAACCGATTTTTTTCCCGCGAACTTACCGGAACGGGTAGAACATTAATTCCCAGCTCAGCCAGTTGGATTTTCACCGTGCGGGCAATGCTCTCTTCCAGGTGTGATTGATCCTCGAACAGCAATTCAAATTGCAAATTATCGCCATTCTTTTGCAATGTTCCGCCGGGGCTATTCATGCGCCAGCCTTCCAATTCTAAATTGCGCAAAGCAACAGCGGGTTCATAGTTATCGCGAATGAGTTCCCGATAGAATTGGGGATGGATATTGTCCACCACCGAATAGGCCAGATGGGTATTTATACCTGCTACATCTTTTATAATTTCCATCTGGTTTATACTGGAACGAATAGCCAGGCGAATCTTGGTTCGACTAAAGGGATCGCGATTAGTATTCAGCAATATAAAATACACTAACTTTTCCGGGCGGGGAGTTGAAAATATTTTTACTTTATCCTTCAAAATTTGATGTACGCGCTGAGCCGTGTTATTTTCCCTCAGTTCAATTAAATCCAGCCGCTCCTGAATGAAATCGTCGATCATTTCCTGTTCATTATCATAAAATTTATAAATGATTTTGTTTAAAAAAGGCCGTCCAAAGCCATAACCGATATGAGAATTTAAAACGATGGTTCGATGCTCA
>CAYMXZ010000088.1:12526-13353 GCA_964394475.1 uncultured Caldithrix sp.
CGCTTTCCAAGAGAAACGGACCGTATCCCATCGGGGGACGGATCTTAAAAAAGTCATCCCCCAGCCGGGTGAGCTCTTCATAATAATCTTGAGAAAGAATGGGAATATCTGACAATTTTTTATCAAAAAAATTATCTTTTTGTTTAAGGTTAAAAACCGTTTCCAGATCCCCGATAATCTTCACACTCTCCACATTCGAAAAATCGAGAGGTTGATTGAGCAGATATCCGCCTATTCGATTTAAAATGTCGAAGGTAAATTTGACATCGTAATTCCGTAGAAAGCTACCATTTTGAAAATTAATATTTCTTTTCAAAACAAAATGCCATATCAATCCCCGTTCACGGGGATTGGTCGCTAAGGTCTTATCTTCAACTAAAATGGGAGGCTGTCCAAAACGATCCTCTTGTTGCCACATGCCGGTTCCAAAAATCAGCCGTACCAGCTGTTTCTCGGTCAGGGTATTGATATGAAATGGATGCAGATACTCCGGTGGCTCGGCAACCACTCCGATCACCAGATAGTCTCCAAATGATCCCGAGCTCTGGGAGAAGCTGAGGGTGAAGGCGAGAGTCAACACCAACAGGTTAATGATGAAAAAAGATAAATTCTTCAAACTTCCCCTGACTATAAATTCATAGAAATCAAATTATAACAAATGTCGAGCAGAAAATCAAACGTATTCATTATAATCAAGCATGGGCGGTGGGTGGTGGATTTTGGGTATATAAAGAAAAGGCGAAAGGATAAGGGCAAAGGGCGAAAGGTTAAAGATTAAGGATTGAGTCCCCTCCGAAAAATAGAATATTCGAATCTACTTTTCATGG
>CAYMXZ010000089.1:0-9941 GCA_964394475.1 uncultured Caldithrix sp.
CCTGGTGTGGGGTGCGATGAGCCGACATTACTTTTATCTCGGCTTAAATTTTAAAATATTTGAGGTAAGGTAAAGCTTCATTCACGACTTCCCGGTCTGATTCACTACCCATAATAATCGCAACTTTTCCCATGATGGCTCCGCTTCATTGAATTAATTTTTATTTTTCGAAGAAGATTTTTTTATCCCCCGTGGTTCAGGTATAACATCAAAAGTATAAGCTAATACCGTAAGTTGATCCAGGAAAGGAACCTTAAATTTACCCACGGCCTGCACATAATAATCCACCATATAAACACGGTTGGTTAAACTATCAATAAAAGTAAAATTTCGAAAAGGGCCACCTATAATCAAACTATCATTGCGCCAGATCCCTTCTAATTTAATCGCATTCCAGTTTTTAAAGCGTGTGGCATACGCTTTCGTTTCTTCTTCTACAATAATGTCTCCAGAAAAAGTAATTTTGGCCAATCGGTTTCTTTCATCAATAACCCAGCGGGAGTTAAGCACTTTCACACAATCTGCCGGTAACCAGTGAACCAGAATTGAACGATCGGGATTCAGCCGTCGGATCCATACAAAATTTTCTTCAAGATTTTCATTAGCAATGAAATAATCATGTTGAATTCGCATGGTAAAAGGAAAATGAGTTTCGAGATATTCCTGCAATGTCTTTTGCTCCATGCGTGAAAACATATTTTTTTTCAACCGGGCAAAATAGTAGTTACGAAAATCGTTATACGCCAATTCTCCCAGATCATTAATTTTTTGAATCATATCGGAAACCGAATTCGCCACAAAAAAAACTACATATTGGTCAGTGGCCCAGACATCCGTTTTGGGAATATAAAAATATTTACCGCTCTGAATACCTTCAATAATTTCTTGATTCAATAAATTTTTAATATTTAACGAAACCTCATCCTGGGCATCCAGACGTCCAATAAAAAATATGTTTTTGTATTTCTTGAAACTTTGCCATTGATTAAAATTCTTCCATAGTAAAATATATTCATTCTCCTGGATGGGAGTGCGGACAAATTTTCCGAAAATTCTTTCATATTCATCCTGATAAGCAGACCAATCGCTGGAGTCGCAGAAAACATAAACGACATTATCTTCGCCCATCGCTGAACTTTTACTGCTGCAGTTGCTCTGCCAGATGATGATAAAAAGTACCAGCAAAAAAATCGGTATAAACCATAATTTTTTCATACAGTGCTTTCCTCATCTAAGGGGGATAATTTAATTCCTTTTTCTCGGTACAAAAGAAAAAACAGTCCTCCGCCTAAACTCAAAATTATAGGAATGATGGTCACCGAAAAAGAAAGAGATAAAATTTCAGCGGTTTGTAAACCAAGCCGGTTAAGCAATAGCACATAACCCGTATCCCTCACCCCTATCCCGTTTATTGAGGGAAGTAAACCAATGACAAAGGTTATTGGAACAACCAGAATGAGATAACCGAAACTGATTTGATACAATCCAAGGGAGCGAGCTAAAATATAATTCATCACAATCAAAGCAAACTGCGCCAGTAAAGAATAGAAATAAGTTCCCAGGAGTATTAATTTTTTATTGCGATAATAGTGCAGGGTATCAAAAACTTTTATGATTTTATCGCCCATATTATAAAAACTAATTAATGAGAGTAAGCCATTGAACCGTTTGTAGATGCGGCGGCTCATCACGCTGGCCAGGAAGAGAGAGATCAGAAGAATTACCCCTAGGGTAATATAGATAATTCGCCTGGAATGGAAATAGCGCATTAACCAGAATAGCGAAATTAAGGCAAATGATAAAGTGGCAAGTAATCCTACCAGTCTTTCTAGAAATACCGTTCCAATACTGGCCGAGCGGTTGTTCGTCTCACGAGCCAGGTAATAGGCACGCGAAAGATCGCCCCCAATGCTGGTTGGTAAAAAATTATTGAAAAATAAACCGATGAAATAAAAAATAAATAACTTCTGGAGATTAACTTTCATCCCATAGGATCTGGTCAATAGGTGCCATCTCAGAGCTAAAAATACCACTGACAGGATAAAAGTGACGATGGCCCAGATGATTCCTGATATTTTAATATTCTTCAATAAGGTAACCATATGGGGAATATCAGCTAAGTAAATCAGGTAAATGATTAACCCAATACTGATTGATATCCGTAATATGTTTAAGACAATTTTCCTTAGCATTATGGTATGGAAACCTTTTTTCTTCAGTTAGACCAAATTGATTATAAACAGTGCAAGGAGGGAATTTCCCTCCTTGCCACTCATATTGTATAAAAAATCTGTTTTACATCAGAAAAAGTACCCTTTCAATGCTGTTGAATATTATTATTCCTTCATGCCGATCTTTTGCTTGTATTCTTCCAACCTTTTCTTCGCTCCTATATCGCCGGGATTCTGGTTAACCCACGGCTCTAAGATCTCAATAGCTTTCTGGTATTCCTCTGATTTACCGTAAATTTCCACTAAAAATGCTTTGGCCTGAAAATTATTGGGATTTTTATTTAAAATTTCCTGAAAAGCGCCTTCCGCTGCTTCATCCTCTCCCAAATTTACCAGAATTTTAGCAATTTCTTCGAGTTCTCTTTCCTGATAATTGGCGAGATTGAGACTATCTTTCGATCTCATCCCCGCATACACCTGATAAGCTTCCACCCAATGTTTTAAAACCATATTCGTGTACGGAATCACCTGAGGCGGCATTACTTCTTCCATCTTTGCCAGCAAAATTTTCACTTTATCCCGCTGGTTAATATTGGAATAATAATTAGCCAGCTGAATAAAAGCAGAACGATAATTTTGCAATAAAGCAATCACGTTTTCATCATAATACACATCAGGATTGTCCAGATTGGTATAACGATATTTATACACTAAATTATTAAAAAGGGTATCAGGATGAATCTGCCAGTTGGGAATGGTGGTTATTTTAAATGACAAACCATCCATCCGCAGATATTGCTGCAGTCCATCCAGCATATTATCACGAGAAACTGTAACGGCAAAATACATCGGTTTTTTGAACTTATTTGCGTAGAGAGTATTCAGGATCATCAAGTCCTGGACACGCAGATAGCGATTGTAGAATTTAGGACCCAGATTAAAAGTTATTTTATCGTTTGGAGCTTTTAAGGGGAGCGGGTTAAATCTTTGATATTCCTCTAATTCTTTTTGCGCATACTCAGCCGGCACCTCTATCTGAACGGTTTTCTTTTGTGGCCATTGAACCGGCTGAATACGCTCAATTTCCTGATCCGACAGAGAAATTGGGACTTTCGGTTCAAAATGTTTAAGCTGATAAACGTACCAATTTGTATTCAACAGACTCAGATTGGCCACTCTCAAATCGGATCGAATATTTTCAACTTCCTGCAAATACCAAAGCGGAAAAGTATCATTATCACCGTTGGTATAAAGGATCCCGTTTTTTTCACAAGAAACCAGCATGTTATATGAATATTCCCAGGCGACATAATTACCACTGCGATCCTGGGTATGGTAATTTTTTACCATCACCTGCAAGGGTGAAACCAGAAACAGAAAACCACCGAGAGAAAAAATAATTGCCTTACCCGCCTGAAATTTTTGATAAAACCATTCCAGGATAGTAGCCGCACCAATCCCAATCCAGATGGAAAAGGCAAAAAAGGATCCGACATAACTATAATCCCGTTCACGTGGTTGAGGATCAGGTTGGTTTAAATACAAAATGATGGCCAGACCCGTCATAAAAAACAAAACAAAAACGGCTAAACCATATTTCCAATCCTTATAAAATTGATACCAGGCTCCCAATACTCCTAAAAGAAGTGGAATGGCAAAATATTTTGTCCAGCTGAAACTATCACTGTTGTCATCCTTTCCCATAAAATTCCATAAAAAATAACGAGTGTACATTCGCTGAACCTGATAATTCCAGAAGAAATCCCAGGTACTGCTATATCGTTTTCCATTGGGTGATTCAGCTAAAACTTTGGCACGATTCAGGGTATGTTCACCATATTGTTCACGATTCATATAACTGACAAATTCTTCGATAGTCTCGGGATCATTTTCATCGATATTTGGATTGAGGTTTGACCGAATATAGATAGTGGCATAGGTCAAATAGCCCAGGATGACTAATAAAATAGACATCATAATCAAAGCGGCCAGATTTTTTCGGCTATTGAGAAAATACCAGAAAACAACAATCAACAAGAAAATAGCAATAAAGAGTCCAAAAAATCCAAAAATTTTGGCGAAGTTCGGAATACCCTGTACCAGGCCAGGATAAATCATTCCGGTTAATAAAGCTCCAACTAACACGAGGTAGACAAAGCTTTTAAGATTGACTGGATATTTTTTATAGTAGATAATAAGAAACACCATTGGGAGAGCTAACACATTTAAAAGATGTACGCCAATGGCTAATCCAACCAGATACATGATGAAGAGCAAGTATCTCTCATTGCCTATTTCGTTGGATTTTTCGCTCCAGAGCATGATGAGCCAAACGACAAGAGAAGTAAATAGCATAGATGCCGCATATACTTCTGCTTCGACGGCATTAAACCAAAAACTGGTCGTGAAGGCAAAAGTAAGAGAGCCGATAAGACCACCAAGATAAGGGATAAATCGACTGCCATCATTTTTATCCGATCGAAAGTAACTTTTTATCATAATTACAATAACTAAATAGAGAAACATGACCGTAAAAGCACTGGAGAGAGTGGAGATAAAATTAACTCGTTTAGCAATATCAGTAAAAATCGGAAGCATGCTGAATATTCTCCCGACCAGTAAATAGAGCGGTGCCCCTGGTGGATGAGGAACAGCTAAACGATATGAACAGGCAATAAATTCTCCACAATCCCAAAAGGAAACGGTAGGTGCAATTGTCAGATAATAAACAGTAAAACTGAACAGGAAAACAAATCCGGCAAAAATTTTATTCACCAATCCATTTTTCATCAGTATACATACTCCTATTTTAGGTTCATCAACCATGTATTTATTCTTCGAAGATCAGAAAATTTTTTACGTCCCCGTATGAAATACTCCCACACCACACTTCCGGGATAGACCAAACGGAATATCTCACGATCTCTCACCTGACGTCTTTTCTGATTTTTCTGACGTTTCTGAATTAATAAAGGAAAATGCAGGAAAATCCACATATACGCCTTTAAAATTGACCATGAATTTCCAAATTTTCCCCGTAAAATTTCCCACACAAAGGCCGTAAAATCCAGACCCAGCCGAAAAATTAAAAACCTTATTAAATTAGTTATACCAGAATTTTTTACCAATAAAAAAATATTGTTTCTAAAATTCCAATAGGTTTTTTGTGGATTATCCGGTGCCAATGTCCCTCCCCCTTTATGCCAGACAACAGAAGAAGGAATACAGAAAATTTTATACCCCTGCAGGTGTATACGCCAGCAGAGATCGATCTCTTCCATGTGCATCACAAAATCCTCGTCCAGGAAGCCAATTTGCTCAATCACGGAGCGACGAATGAAAAAGCATGCTCCGGTTGACCAAAAGATTTCCAGAATAGAATCATATTGACCGCGGTCTTCCTCGACCGTAAAAAAAAGTCGGCCACGCATAAAAGGATATCCATAGCGATCAATAAACCCACCCGCTGCTCCCGCATATTCGAAAAGATGGGGTTTATGTAAATCGCGGACTTTCGGCTGACAGGCGGCCAGTTCAGGGATCTCCTGGAAGGCCTTAACAATTGGAAGTAAAAAATCAGGAGCAACTTCTACATCATTATTTATCAGGCAAATAATGTCTCCCTGCGCTACTTTTATCCCCTCATTATTACCTTTAGCAAACATAAAGTTTTTAGAATTTTGCACAACTTTTACCATCGGATAATGGGTTTTCACATAATCAACACTTCCATCGCTGGAGGCATTATCCACCATGATGAACTCCACCGGCGAGTATGTCTGCTTAGACAGTGAATCATATAGGCCGGGCAAATAGTGCAAGCCATTATAGTTCACTGTAATCAAAGAAATTAACGGTGTTGAGCTAAACGAAGCCATATGGATTTCTTATTCTGGTTCCAATCGAGTAAAAATATTTCGAATACCATTCTTTTTAAATTTTTAAATTGTCTAATAAATGATTATAAATCAAGATGAAAAAACGTAAAATAAACATCCACTGAAAAAATCCTGTACCTTTATATTTCCATTTAATTATCACTTCATTCAATACGGGTAATTCAACGACCAAAAGATAAAATGGTTTTTGAAAATTTCTTTATTCGATCCCGGAGATCGATGAAGTCATAAATTTAAATAAGAATTTTAGTTTTCTTCATTCATAAAAATATTTTTTTCTTATATTCCAGGTTTTCTCAAAGTGATTATTGGCTAAAAATTCGGCTTAAAAAACAACTGGAAGCATAAATCTCATCCGTTTTATGAATGAGTAAGGTTTTGATACATTGATTCAAATGAAACAAAGTTTCTGGTTTGAACTTTCAGATTCTCTATGTAATTTTTTGATGAAAAAAATGAATATTTGAAAGCGATGAATCATATTTCAGAACAGAGAAATTCTCTTTTAGGGAAAACCGTCGAACAAATTTTTGAGCTTCTGCAACCATTAGGGGAGCCTGAATACCGGGCCAGACAAATTTATAAATGGATCCATCACCATAATGTGGATCATTTTGAGGAAATGACAAATCTACCCAACTCACTGCGTCACAAACTACATGATTATTTCCAGATAAAAACCCTGCGATTACGACACAAGTATCAGGCACAAGATGGAACGGAAAAATATGTCTGGCAATTAGCTGATAATCGGCTGGTGGAAAGTGTTTTAATTCCTGAGGCTCGACGCCATACGGTGTGTATATCCTCCCAGGTTGGCTGTTCGCTTGGTTGCCACTTTTGTGCCACTGGGACGATGGGATTAGTGAGAAATCTAAGCGCCGGTGAAATTGTTGAACAAGTATTACAGATAAAAAAGATCAGCCAGTTTCCCATAACCAATGTCGTCTTTATGGGTATGGGCGAGCCTTTTATGAATTATCAACGCACCATCCAAGCCAGTCACATTTTAGCTGATCCGGAGGGTGTGGCTATTGCCAGCAAAAAAATTACAATTTCTACCAGTGGAATCATTCCCAAAATTATCCAATACACTGACGAGGCTCATCCTTTTGGCCTGGCCATTTCTTTACATGCACCTGAGCAGGAGCTCCGAGAAAAGATTATGCCTATTGCTAAAAAATTCCCTCTCGATCAGCTAATGGATAGCATCCGCTATTACATGAAGGCGAAGAAACGAAATCGAGTGACGTTTGAGTATGTTCTACTGGCAGGGATTAACGATAGCCCGGCGGAGGCAAAACAGTTAATTCGCCTGCTCTCTCCTCTTCGCTGTAAACTAAACATCATTCCCTGTAATCAGAATAATCTTGGTTTTCATCCCCCCACAGAAGAGAATTTGCATAAATTCATCACACTTCTGCTCAAAGCTCCTTTTGCCATTACGGTGCGAAAAAATCGCGGAGAAGACATCACCGCCGCCTGCGGCCAATTAGCCGTGCAAATTCAGGAAAAATCAATATTTATGAAATAGAATTTCAGGGCAAATAATTATTGCTAATAGAGCTTTTTACGTTTTAGCAAATAACGAAAAAGCGCTTTATCGAAGGGCTCATTTGTCATGAGCGTTTGAAAGTCAATATTGAAATTACGACACTCCTGTTGCAGCCGCTGATAAAACCGATCAATTTTATCTCGATAATTTTCCTGAAGGAAATAAGGCTGGGTCTTTAATTTTTCACCTGTTTCTAAATCGACGAACATGCTATCATCACTAAAATTAAAAAAGCGATCGTTCGGATCGAGAATATTAAAAACCAGAATCTCGTGTTTATAATGCCGAAAATGCTTGAGTCCCTGTAAAATTAAATCCGGATCTTCGAAAAGAAACTCTGTTAATAGTATGATTAAACTTTTTCTTTTAATTTTTTCGGCCAGGACATGCAGCGTATCACTAATAACCGTTTTTTTTCGCGATACTTCTATTTCAGTGAGAGCTTTCAAAAGATAAAAACGATAGGCAGGAGCGGATTTCGGAGGAAGATAGCGGTGAATGGAATCGGAAAAAGTGACCAGACCCACTGCATCTCGTTGTTTAATAAACAAATAGCAGAAAGCGGCCGCTAAAAATTTGGCATAATCCATCTTTTTAATTTTTCCGCTCCCATAGTCCATTGACCCAGAGGTATCGAGCAACAGATAAGCCCGCAGATTTGTCTCTTCTTCAAATTGTTTGATATAAAAACGGTTTGTCCTTCCATACACTTTCCAATCAATATTGCGGATATTATCACCGGGCATATACTGGCGATGCTGACTGAATTCCACACTGAACCCGTGATAGGGACTCTTATGTAATCCAACCAGGAATCCTTCCACAATCATCCGGGCGACGAATTCCAGATTCTTTATATTTATAAGGAATTCTGGTTTCAAATAATTATAGATATCAATTGACTTTTTTACCATATAAAACCATTTCTTTGATTTTTAAAGTAATAATTTATTGGGGTTAGAAAAATATTTATTTTATCTTTAGAGTAACTTCTGAGAAAGAGTCTTCATCTGATAAAAAAAGATATTAAGCAGGAGAAGCCATCATGTCCGAAAAAGAACATGCCAAGTTGATCATTATCGGATCCGGAATTGCCGGATTAACCGCTGCCATTTACGCCTCCCGTGCCAATCTTAATCCGTTAGTGGTTGAAGGAATTCAACCCGGTGGACAGCTCACCATAACTACCGAGGTTGAAAATTATCCCGGTTTCCCGGAAGGTATACTGGGACCTGAATTGATGGATAAAATACACAAACAAGCCGAAAAATTTGGCACAAAATTTATTTATGGTACGGTCACCGGGGTTTCTTTAAAAACCTCTCCTTTTGAAATTGAAGTAGAGGATAAGAAATACACCTGTGATGCCCTTATTATTGCCTCCGGTGCCAGTGCAAAATTGCTGGGACTGCCGTCTGAATCACTTTTGATGGGCCATGGAGTTTCAGCCTGCGCCACCTGTGACGGATTTTTCTTTAAGGACAAGGAGATTGCTGTAATCGGAGGAGGAGACTCAGCCATGGAAGAGGCCACTTTCCTCACCAGATTTGCTTCCAAAGTGACTATTATTCACCGTCGGCAGGAATTTAGAGCCTCACCTATCATGCAGGAAAGAGCTCGCCAAAATCCGAAAATTCAGTTTATTTTAAATAAGACAGTTTCCGAAATTCTGGGCACACCCGAAACAGGAGTGCAAGGTCTTCGTCTGAAAGATACGATTACCGGTAATGAATCGATATTCCCCTGTGAGGGGGTATTCCTGGCCATTGGTCATATTCCCAACACCGAAGTCTTTAAAGGAAAAATTGAACTGGATGAAAAAGGATACGTGATCACTCAAGGAAAGTCTACTCGCACGAGTGTTTCCGGTGTATTTGCAGCAGGTGATGTACAAGATTCGGTTTACCGGCAGGCGGTATCAGCCGCTGGATCAGGATGTATGGCTGCACTGGATGCGCAGCATTTTCTGGAGGAGCAGGAATTTAAGAAGAAACAGGGAAAAATTCGCTAACTCCCTTTGATCAATCTTCCTTAGGCACTAAAATTTTATAGTTACATTTTTCTTAGTTTAGCGATTATTTCTGTTTCGCTGGGAAAGCGAAATTCTTTTCTCTTTGAAAAAATAAGAATACCATCCGCTTCCACTTCAAAAACCCCACCCCCGGATTTAATTAACTGTGGTGTGATTCCAAACTCTTTTTGCAGGGCTTCGGCCAAACTGGCCGCTTGCGGATAATAATTTCATTCCGTACAATATTCGATTGAAATTTTCTTGACCACTGTTTTCTCCTTCATCATTAAAAAATTATTGATGAA
>CAYMXZ010000089.1:10041-13286 GCA_964394475.1 uncultured Caldithrix sp.
CCTATATTCTTTACTAAAAATTATTTTCACATCAAATTGGAGGAAATCTTATGCACCGAAGCGCATCTTTTGATTTCGATCGATTTCGCCCACCAGCCTTTAACTCTCGAATCATTCGCTGGATTGTGCTGGGAATCGCAGGACTGATTTTTATTTTCACAACGTTTTTTACCATCGGTCCTGAAGAGGTGGGGATCATTCTCCGCTTTGGCAAATTTGTGCGTGTTGTGAATCCCGGTTTAAATTTAAAGCTTCCCTTTTGGATGGAGACCCAGATCAAAGTGCCGGTGGAAAGACAGTTAAAGGAAGAATTCGGTTTTCGAACCGTGCAAGCAGGGACCCGCTCTCGCTATTCAGAAAAATCATTTCAGGAAGAATCCCTGATGCTAACCGGTGATCTTAATGCCGCCGAAGTGGAATGGATTGTGCAGTATCGGGTGGCCGACCCTTACCGTTTTTTATTTAAAGTGCGAAACACGGTGAAAACTTTCCGGGATATGAATGAAGCGGTCATGCGGGAAGTGGTAGGGGATCGCAGTGTCAATGAGGTTTTAACCATTGGTCGAGTGGAAATCGCCAACTCGGTACGGGAAAAACTCCAGATGCTGTGCGATCAATATGAAACAGGAATCAAAATTGACCAGGTCGTTTTACAGGATGTCACCCCTCCCGAAGAAGTTAAACCTGCCTTTAATGAGGTAAACGAAGCGCAACAGGAAAGAGAAAAATTAATTAATGAAGCCCGATCGGAATACAATAAAGTCATTCCGAAAGCCAAAGGTGATGCTCAAAAAATAATTGAGGAAGCAAAAGGATATGCCATAAAAAGAGTCAATCAGGCCAAAGGTGATGCTTCTAAATTTAATTCAATTTTTCGAGAATATTCAAAAGCCCCAGAAGTTACCCGCCAGAGAATTTATCTAGAAACCATGAATGAGGTGATGCAACAAGTCGGTCGGAAATTAATTACCGATGAGAAAGCCAGTGGAATATTACCTCTATTCGACCTTAAAAAAGAGGGACTAAGAAATGAATAAATCTAAATATATTTTCATAACTGTATTGATATTTGTGTTATTCATCGTTCTGCTGGATGCCGCTTATATTGTCAATGAAACTGAACAAGTAATTATTACCATGTTCGGCAAGCCAATTGGCCGTCCAATTACCGAAGCCGGGCTTCATTTTAAATTGCCCTATTTTCATAAAACCAATTTCTTTGATAAGCGATTTCTGGCCTGGGATGGATCACCCAATCAAATTCCGACTAAGGATAAGCGTTTTATCTGGGTGGATACTTATGCCCGCTGGAGAATTATCGATCCTTTGCTTTTCTTCCAGAGATTGCGAGATGAGAGGAGCGCCCAATCTAGATTAGATGATATTCTGGATGGAGAAACCCGAAATGCCATCGCTAATCATGATCTGGTGGAAATCATACGCACCTCGAACCGTCCCATGGAAGTAGGTGATCTAATGGAATATGAGACCGAATCTGATGTCAATTTTAAAATAAAAGTGGGTCGAGAAAAGATCACTCGATTAATTATTGAAACCGCTTCTCCCCGACTCGCCGAATTGGGAATTGAATTATTAGATGTTCGATTGAAGCGAATTAATTATGTGGAAGAAGTTCAGCGAAAAATTTTTGAACGGATGATCACTGAACGAAAACGAATTGCTGATAAATTCCGTTCAGAAGGTCAAGGTGAAGCTTCAAAAATTTTAGGGGATAAACAAAGGGATTTACAGCAGATTGAATCAGAAGCTTATCGCACGGCTCAGGAAATCATGGGTAAAGCGGATGGGGAAGCCACTCAGATCTATGCCCTGGCATATAATCAATCTCAATCTGCCCGCGAGTTCTACCAGTTTCTCAAAACCATGGAAACCTATAAAACAACCCTCTCAGAAAAAGATTGGCTGATCCTTTCCACGGAAGGTGATTTCTTTAAATTCTTGAGGAAACAAAGCGGAAAATAATCCATCTACCACATCCAGTGTTGAGTTGACTGGATGTGGTAGATCTCTTAGGTTATCAAACTGTCAAAGGACGCGCTGCTGTTTTGGTTTTTGTATACACTTCAATTTGAGGTGGATTCTCGAAATGTTTCTTTACCGCACATTGGTCAGCGGCGCGTATTAAGGCGGAATAATATTTTTCTGGAAAATCAGATGGCACTTGAATTTCCAGATCGATTTTTTCCACCATCCCTGTAAGAGGGTGCGTTTTCATTCGCTGAATTATCTGGAGTCCATCGGTCGGCAAACCACGTTGACGACAAAAACCCAGGACATAAATGCCAGCACAAGTTCCTACCGAGGCCAGAAAAGTAGCAAACGGCGTAGGAGCAGAACCGGGCTGACCATCTTTTGCGGGTTGATCCGTAGCTACCGTGTATGGTCCAAAGTGAGCATCTACTCTCAATCCACCATGAAAATTTATGATCATTTCCATAATTATACTCTCCTCATATAAAATTTGTCAAATAGATGATAGTATCAAGATAAAGTTACAGGTTGATTTATTTCTCTTTTACATCAACGAAAAATTTTATTAGACGTATGAAGTAAAATCAAGGTTAGACGGTCTTTTCAAATTTGAATGTGAGTGTGGTATAACCTAAAACCAGAGTAAGATTGACGAGGATATTCATTCGACTTGAAAAAAGGATTAACATGATTAATAAAAAATTTGACCAGATTTTTAAAAAAATCTGTCTTTGATAAACTTCTTTCAAACCATCCTGTTCATCCAGTTATCCAGTCCAAAATTGATGTTTATAGAAGAAGTTAATCCAGTCAGTAGCATATCTTGTCATCCGATCCAGTGATTGAATGGTTTCTTTAAGATACACCTGCTTTTATGAAATCTATCTTATTGCCAATAGCTTTAAAAGAAAAATTCTGTTGGGCTGGATGGAATCCCCATTAAATATTTTAAGGGTAGGAAATGTGTTACGATCTGAATTGGGTGTGATACAGATGGGAATAAAAGCCACCCCTTTCAAGTAGTAATTGATGAGTACCCTGTTCGACGATTTGTCCTTTATCGATTACCAGAATTAAATCGGCTCGTAGAATAGTCGTTAAGCGATGGGCAATGACCATAGAAGTCCGGTTTTGCATTAATTTTTTTAAGGCTTCCTGAACCAATGTTTCACTTTCAGAGTCCAAAGCAGAAGTCGCTTCATCCAGAAGTAAAATTTTAGGATCGCGCAATACCGCCCGAGCGATAGCAATTC
>CAYMXZ010000090.1:0-13156 GCA_964394475.1 uncultured Caldithrix sp.
TAAGGAAATAAATAATGAAGATAGCAGGGCAACGACGACGGTTACGGGCATACTGCGGATAAAATCACCCGTCATATCCCCGATCATCATCATGGGAATAAAAGCCAGTACGGTAGTCAATGTAGAGTTGATCACTGCCCCGGAAATTTGGCCAGTACCCTGAATGGCTGCTTCGATTGGCCCATAGCCAAGCTCTTTAAAACGGGAAATATTCTGAGTGACAACAATCGCATTATCTACCAGCATACCTAATGATAATACCAGGCCGGCGATAGTCATCTGCTGCAAACCATAATCCACCCAGTCAATGATGGAAATGGCAATTAAAATAGAAGTGGGTATGGCCATCATTACAATCAGTGAAGCTCGCCAATCGAAAAACAGGAACATCACCAGGCCAACCAGAATAAGCCCCTGCAGGAGATTGCTAAAGAATCCGCTTACCCGATTGGAGACGCTTTTCGATTGGTCAAAGACGGTCTGCATTTTCATGGTAGCTGGTAGTTCTTTTTCAAACTCTGCCATTTGCTTTTCGATTTTGTCCATCACCGAAAAAATATTTGTACCTTCTTTTTGACTGGCAGTGATGAAAATGGCTCGATACCCATTGAAGCGAGCAAAATATTTCTGATCTTCATACATTGGGTCAACCCGAGCAATATCCTTTAAGTAAATAATCTTTCCCATCGCGGAAGTAACAATGGTATGGCGGATGTCTTCCAGTGACTGGTAAGAGCCACTGGTCTTTATGTTAAATTGTTTTTTACCAATGTCGAGATTACCACCGGGAATATTTTCATTGGCAAATTTGATGGAGCCCAATACCATCTGCAGAGGAATATGATACTGGGCCATTTTATTGAGATTCAATGATATGCGAATTTCCTGCTGGGGACAGGCCCAGATTTTTACGCTTTTTACTCCGGCTACTTTTTCTAAATTAGATTTTAAGCGCTCCGCTTCCTTCTCCAGTTCACGATAACTTGCTATTTCCGATATCAGAGCCAGTTGTAAAATATTCACATCAGTGATGGACCATTTGGATATTTCTACACTGAGCAGATTTTCGGGTAATTCACCTCGCACACTATTCACTTTTTGTACCACCTCGGAATACTTTTCATCTGGATCACTGCCGGCTTCGAATTCAACCCCAATCACGGCCAGACCGTCCTGAGCATTCGAGTTGAGTCGCTTGATGTCTTCCAATTCATTAATGGCTTCCTCAAGCGGATTGATCACTAACTCTTCCATATCAGAAGGACTGGCTCCGGGGTAAATCACAATCACCGAGCTGCCCGCCGGAGTTACCAGGGGATCTTCTGAACGCGGCATTTGCAGAAAGGAAATAATCCCGGAAAAAATAAATAGAATAACAATAATAATAAAAAATTGATGCTGCTCGATGGCCAATTTGGATAAATTCATACCTCGCTCCTGAAATAAATATGAGTGCTATCCGGTCTCATATCCGCTTACCTCTCTGTTGGTTATCGTGGCAATTATGATATAAAAATTTGATGGTAAATATTTAATCAACAATTTCAATCGCCGAGCCTTCCCGCAGATAGGGCGATCCTTCGGTGACTACTTCCGTGATGTTTTCCAATCCATAACGGATAGCCAGCTGTTTATCTAAGATGTAGGCTATTTCCACTTCTGTCTTTTTGGCAACAGGGGGTGAAGAGTGGGGATAAAAAACAATTCCGCGCCGACCGTCAGCTTCGGTTAAGGCTTCGATGGGTATCATATAATAATTTTCTTTAACCCGTGGAAATATTCTGATCTGGGCGACAAATCCGAAGATCAATTTCTGATGATGAGGTAATAGAGTTAACTCGACTTCATATGTGCCGGTATAAGGATCAGCTGCCTGGGCAATTTGGGTGACCACCGCTTTAAATTTTTCTTCAGGATAAGCATCGAATGATACTTCTGCCGAGTCTTCATAATTTATTTTTACGATATCTTGCTCAGAAATGCCCGTTCGTACCACCCAACTACCTTCGGTTGAACCGAAAAGAAAAATTGGCCTTCCAGCTTCCACCAGTTCATTTTTCTCCGCCAGTCTTTTCATGATTTTACCGTTACCTGGAGCAATTATAGAGGAGTGCTTCAGGTTGAATTCAGCAATCTCTAAATTAGATTTGGCTATTGCTAAACCAGTCTCGGCATCCTGTTTCTGTTCCAGAGTGGCTACACTATCCTGATAAAGATTGTTGACCCTCTCGAAATCACGCCTGGCTTTCTCGAAAGCACTGCTCGCCTGCTTGAACCGCGCCTCAATTTCTGCCATTTGCAGCGTGGCCAGCAATTGACCTTTTTTTATTTTCTGGCCTTCCTCAGCATAAAGCTGATCAATAATACCCCCGGTTTTAAAAGAAAGCCGCATTTCAGATGGAGAAGCCAGTACCCCATTGGCCATAATGGGAAAGGATAAAGATTGTTGATGAACCTTCGCCGTTTTAACCCTGATTTTTTGCTCTGAAATTTTTGATTCCTTTTCTCGCTGACAGCCGGCGCTGATTATGGAGAGTATAGTGATAATAATTAATGATTTTACAAATGGATGGGAATTCATTATTTGCTCCTCGGCTTGAATGTGGGAATATGTCCATCTTTTTATTGATTACTGTTCACTTCACTGTTATTTCAATGGGTAGCTTGCTAACGTCCGTTCCAATTCCGCCTGCCGAATATAAAAGTCGTAAACAGCAATAATGTGCTGAATTTCTGATTGTAAATAATTATTCCGGGCATCCAGATACTCGATCTGTAAGACCATCCCCTGTTGATATTTTTTGTTCATCAATTCGAATGATTTCTTCTGGCTGTCTAACCGATCTCGAGTAGATTGAATATTTTTGTCAGCCACCTGTAAATTATGCCAGGCTTCTCGTACCTCTAACCGGATCTGATTTTCAAGTTCCTGCTGGCGAGTTTCCATTTTTTTCTTTTCTAAAATGGATTGCTGAATTCTGGCTTTGTCCTGGAACCCTCTGAATAGATTCCATTCCAGAATCGCCGATGCCATCCAGAAATCATCTTTCTGGCTGAAACGATATTGTTCACCCTGGAAACCATAATCCAATAAGGCAAATACAGAGGGTAGAAAAGCCGCACGTTTCACCTGTATTCCGCTTTGGGCTACTTCTATTCCGGCTTTCATTTGTTTTAATTCATGTCGATTCTGCAGGGCTAAATTTTCAGCCGCTGTTAAATCCATGGCTGGAGATACTAAAGGGAAATCTATCTGGACCAGTTCAATTGTCTCAACCGGTGAACGGTTTAATAGAAAATTAAAATAGGCCTGGGCGACATCACGATTCTTCATCGCTTCTGCCTGTTGCTTCTCCAGCTCACTGAGATCAGCCCGCGCTCGGTAGACATTCTCCAGGGTGGCTTTATGTGTGTCAACCAGTTTTTCATTTACCCGTAGATTTTCCTGGAGCAGTTCCTGAGTTCGCTCCAGAAAATGAATGATTTCTAAGGTCTTTAAAAAATTATAGTAAGCTGTTTTCACTTCTGCGACCAATTGCAGAGCAAATGCGTCCTTTCCTGCTCTCTCGATTTCACTCAACCGATTTTTTATTTGATAATTGTAAAAGATTTCTGGCTTAAACAAGGGTTGCACTGCCCGAATCTTTGTTTCCTGCTCTTCTTCCCTTAGAAAAGGGAAAGTTTGAGTCCCAATGTCTTCAGGGAAAACATTTTGCTGTAAAAGATAGTTCAGGGTTTTGTAGACTGGATTAACAAATTGACCAACCGGTATTTCGATCAATCTTCCACCTCCAGCTCGAGAATAGCGGGCATTTATTGATATTTCCGGGAAGAATAAACCACGCGCTTCCTGTAAGGCAGCCACACTTTTTTCAAAGGAAAATTCCTGCTGTTGTAATGCCAGATTATTTTCCAGAGCGATTTCGATGTAGCGATCGAGAATGGGGTTCTCTGCAGCCTGTATAAAAACAACACTCCCCAATAGCAGGATAAGTACATGTTTAAACATTTTCTGCTCCAGTGTTTCTGAATTATTTATTGTTATTATCCCGGTTTGATCGCATGGCATGATACATCATGTCCATGAAATCAGTCATCAAATCTTTGGCCTGAAAATCTTCCAGCTGATCGATATGCTCTTTTTCCCTGCTGATCAGCTGAATGATCCCGGTGCTGAGTCCTTGCAGTAGATAGGCCGTTCGTAAGGGATTCAAATCCGGACGCATACTTCCATCCCGAACACCCTGAGCAATGGCACTGGCGACTAACTCCATCACCTCGCGACCAAGTTGGTGGCATCGTTGGAGAACCTCTTCTGAAATCGTATTTTTCAACTGCGACGCTTCATAATGAATGATCATATGGAAATAATTGATATATTTCTGTGAATATTCATAGTAGGCTTCTCCAATAGCCCGAACCTGTTCAAGACCGGTTTTATGACGAGCAACCGCATTCTTAAACATCTCTTTAAGAAGATTCAAGGCGCGAATGACTAAACCGTAATAAAGTTCTTCTTTATTCTTGAAGTAAAGATAAAGAGTGCCCTTGCTGAATTCCGCTTTCTCGGCAACTTCATCCATCGTAGCCAGATGAATATCCCGGTTGAAAAAAATTTCTTCTGCCGCATCCAGAATACAATTGCGACGCTGTTCTTTTTCTCGCTCTCTCCGCTCAGCAATTCCCATAGTGACCCCTATACTATTTTTTATATAAGATTTAATATATTGACTATGAGTCATATATTGAACGGTAATCTAATTTAAAAGGATGAACCTTGCAAGTAGATTAATTGAAATATTTATGAATCAGGTGGATTCTTAAAATTGATAGAGAACGAAAAAAGCTCCTTCAGTCTAGCATTGAAGGAGCTTTGTAATCAGAAAATTTCATATCCACTTATTTATCAGCGGATATTTTTTTATTTGGCTTTCGATTCCGGAGCATACTCTTCGATTGGTGGGCAGACGCAGAACAGATTGCGATCGCCGTAGGTATTGTCAATTCTTCCCACGGCCGGCCAGAATTTATTCTTCTTCAAATAGGCTAACGGATAAACAGCTTTTTCGCGTGAATAGGGATGGTTCCAGTTATCGGCTGTAGCTTCTTCGGCCGTATGAGGGGCATTTTTCAGGACATTATCTTTGGGATCGGCTTTTCCGGCCGCAATTTCTTGAATTTCCTCATAAATGGAGATCATCGCCTGGCAGAAGCGATCCAGTTCGTCTTTGGCCTCGCTCTCAGTGGGTTCAAACATTAATGTACCCAGCACAGGGAAAGAAGTGGTCGGAGCGTGAAAGTTGTAATCCATCAATCGTTTTGCCACATCTTCTACTTCAACACCGGCGATCTTTTTCACATGATGAAAATCGAAAATCAATTCGTGCCCCACTCGACCATTTTTACCGGTATATAATACCGGAAAATATTTTTCCAATCTGGCTTTAACATAATTCGCATTTAAGATTGCATAACGGGTTACGTCAGTCATACCTTCCCCACCCAGCATTTTTATGTAAGCATAGGAGATGATTAAGATGCTGGAGCTCCCGTAGGGAGTAGCGCTTACAGCGGGAATCGCTTTTTTACCACCGACCTTGACCAGCGGATGTCCCGGTAAGAACGGTGCCAGATGATGAGCCACACAGATGGGTCCCATGCCCGGACCACCGCCGCCGTGGGGGATTCCGAAAGTTTTATGCAGATTCAGATGGCAGACATCGGCACCAATTTTGGCTGGACTGGTAAATCCCACCTGGGCATTCATATTGGCACCATCCATATATACCTGTCCACCATTTTGGTGTATAATATGACAAATTTCTTGAATCTGTTCTTCGAAAACCCCATGGGTGGACGGATAAGTAACCATCAATGCGGCGAGGTTTTCGCGATTTTCTTCTGCCTTCTTTCGTAGATCCTCTACATCGATGTCTCCGTTTTCCCGGCAGTTTACCAGAACCACCTGCATGCCAGCCATCACGGCACTGGCAGGATTGGTACCATGGGCCGAGGTGGGTATCAGGGTAACATTTCGATGACCTTCTCCCCGGTCTCTGTGATAGGCGCGAATGACTGATAAACCGCTATACTCTCCCTGAGCTCCGGAATTTGGTTGCAGAGATGCGGCGGTAAAGCCGGTGATTTCGCACAATAATTTTTCCAGTTCTTCAATGATTTCCAGGTATCCCTTCACCTGATTGCGGGGAACGAAAGGATGTATCTTCGAAAATTCTGGCCAGCTTAAAGGTAACATGGCAGTAGCAGGATTCAATTTCATAGTGCAAGAACCAAGCGGAATCATGGAAGTAGTTAGCGATAAATCCTTCTTCTCCAGTTCTTTAATGTAGCGCATCATCTTGGTTTCGGAGTGATAACGTTGAAAAACCGGGTGAGTGAGATATTCACTTTTTCGAAGGAGTGATTCAGGAAATTTTGGATCCAGCCCGGCTTCATATTTTGCAAAATTTATTGGATGATGATCTTTGCCCAGTGCACGGACAAAAACATCAACAATTTTCTGGACATCATCAGATTCAGTTGATTCATCCAGGCTGATGCCGATATGTTCGGTGTCTATATAGCGGAAATTCATTCCGGCCCTAAGAGCCTGTCTTTGAATTTTTTTAGCCGCTTCTTTTGTTACTTGTAATTTCAGAGTGTCAAAATAATGTGGATTTAATTGGGGAATTCCAATAGACGATAATTCCTTCTCTAATATTTGAGTAAGGGAATGAACGCGTCCCGCAATCTTTTTCAACTCTTCTGCACCGTGATATACCGCATACATACCGGCCATAATTGCCAGTAGTGCCTGGGCTGTGCAAATGTTTGACGTTGCTTTCTCCCGCCGGATGTGTTGTTCACGGGTTTGCAGGGCCATGCGATATCCTGTGTTTCCATAGCGGTCTATTGATACTCCAATGAGTCTTCCCGGCATCTGTCGCTGGAAAGATTCACGAGTGGCAAAATAGGCAGCATGCGGACCACCATAGCCCAGCGGTACTCCAAAACGTTGAGAAGAACCTACTGCCACATCTGCTCCCATTTCTCCCGGAGGGGTAAGCAACAGTAAACTGAGCAGATCGGCCGCTACCGCCACCAACACCTCATGCTCATGTGCCGTTTGTATGAATGAACGATAATCATAAATAACTCCATCGGCTGCTGGATATTGTAAGAGTGCTCCAAATGTTTTATCATTGAAATGAAAATCTCGATGATCCCCGATAATCAGCTTTATTCCCAGTGGTTTGGCGCGAGTTTTTAAAACAGCAATGGTTTGAGGCAGGCAATCCTTGGAAACAAAAAATACATTGGCTTTTTTGTCTAATTTTTTCTGGCTGCGCAACCGCGATAGCATGGTCATCGCTTCAGCAGCCGCGGTGGATTCATCCAACAGAGAGGCATTGGCGACCTTTAGAGCCGTCAGGTCACTGATCATCGTTTGAAAATTCAGAAGGGCTTCCAGACGTCCTTGGGCAATTTCTGCCTGATAAGGAGTATACTGCGTATACCAGCCGGGATTCTCGAAAATATTCCGTAAAATAACGCTGGGAGTGATACAATCGTAAAATCCCAATCCGATGTATGACTTGAATGTTTTATTCTTCTGGGCTTTCTGTCGAATGAGAGTGAGAAATTGATATTCGGAAATTCCGGGTGGGATGTTCAGCGGTTTTTCCAAACGAATTTGTCGTGGAATCGTTTGGTCGATCAACTCATCCAGAGTATTCACTCCAATAGTTTTCAGCATTTCCTGTGTTTCGGCCTGGTCAGGGCCAATCTGGCGTTTTTTAAATTTTTCCAGGTGTTGATACATTGTTTTCATCATCAGCATTCCTTAAAAATTTTATTTCTGCACAATTCCAAATATTACCCACATAAATTAGGAGAAAGAAAAGGAGAAATTCAACTGCAATAAAAGATTTTTAAATAAAAAGAGGAATTTTCTTTTACAGAAAATTCCTCTGAAGTGTGATAGAAAGGTTTCTGAATAAACCTGAAATCAGATGTATTCGAACCGGGGAGTGCTTACCAGCGTCCTCCTCGTCCACCGCCACGGTTTCCACTTCGGCCACCGTGTCGTTTATTTCCTCCGCCATGCCTTTCTTCTCGCTGCCGCGCTTCATTGACAATGAGCTTTTTTCCTTTGATTTCTCTTCCGTTCATTTGCTTCATGGCTTCAATAGCTTCTGACTTGGACGGCATTTCGACAAAACCAAATCCCCGAGGTTCATTGGTATACTTATCTTTCAGAATTGTGGCAGTGCTCACTTCGCCGAATTCAGCAAAGGCGGTGCGCAATTCTTCCTCGGTCACTTCACGGGCAATATTGCCTACGTAAATATTCATTATACATCTCCTTAAAATTAATATGACTTTGTGGTGAGTGACGAATGTGGTTCTGAGAGAAATTAATGTCGGAAGCTTCTCAAACCAATAATTCCTCTGACGGCCTTAGACCCGCCAGCCATCACAAACAATCCAAACAGGGTAATCCCTGTTTATATATTTAGGTACAAAATTTAACTAAATATTCTGATTTTTAAAAGAAATATCTTCTCAAAACCAATTTTTTTTAAAATGTCCTTAAAGTGTGATAATAGAATTTTTTATGCTTGCTATCCCTCGCCTCATCTGTATCTGTCTACAGAAATAGATGAGGGAAAATATATTTATTATTCGTTTTCATTTTGACATCTCTTGTTTGTGGTAAAAAGTATCATATGCAACCTAATTGGTTGAACGATGGATTTGATATTTATCATTTTCTCTTTATGGCCGACAATATAATTGTTTTGAATTACCTATTTGCATAGAATCTAATTTTTCGATAATTAAAAAGCCGGATATCAAATTATGAAGCATTTAATTATCATTTTCGGATTGCTTATTGCGTGGTGCTTTTGGAGCTGTCAGGAACAGAAACCGGTGACAAAAAAAGTGGAAAAAAAGACTGGCCTGGAAACTAATTCATCTATTTCTACCGAAGTGGACACCCTTCATAAAAAAATGAATAATCTTACGAGCGATTTCTAATCGTTTTTAAAAGTAGTAGCTGAAACAAGGTACGTTGCATCACGCTTTTCATTCTCATGATTATCGCTACAGCGAAAAAATATCTTTTTTTACGAGTGAGAAAAGCATTTATACCCTGTTTGTATGACCATTGTAGATCATACTTTGGATGAACATTTTACATACCTTAATTTTATTTTTATAAGCCGGCTACTTTAAAAATGTCAGTTGTCGTGTTTGACTGAACTCTCCCGCCTCAAGGCGATACAGGTATACTCCAGCAGATACTATTTTCCCCTGATTGTCACGTCCATCCCAACTGATTTGATAGTGCCCGGCCGCTTTTTCTTCTTGAAGCAATGTCCTGACTTCCTGCCCTAAAGAATTATAGATGACCAACTTTACCTTGCTTTGCTTTATAATGGTGAATGGAATAGTTGTGGTCGGATTAAATGGATTGGGATAATTTTGCTTCAATACAAATGTTTTTCTCAGTCCTGGCTCAGATGCACTTTCTGTAGTGGTGATCATAGAAAGATCCAATTTATACATGGAACGGGCATGAGTTCCGATGGCCAGATAATTGGCAGTCTCGTGCACTTTCATATCGTATACAGACACCAATGGTAAAGCACTGCTCAGGTATTGCCAGCTCTGCCCACCGTTAATGGAATAGTAAGCCCCCAGATCTGTACCTACAAACAATACATTTGGCCTTTGAGGATCTACCACCATGGCATTAATGGGAGCATCTGGCAGATTGCTGCTAATATCAGTCCAATTTAAACCCTGATTGCTCGTCAGAAAGATGTGGGGTTGAGGATCTTTCCATTTTAATCCAGAAAAAGTAACATACGCAATGTTCTCGTCAGTTGGATCAGGAACTACCCGGGTAACCCAGCGAAAGGGTAAACCGGCGGTTCGGTCTACCCAGTTATTACCATAATCACTGGTAACCCACACATGGCCGTCATCGGTTCCAGCCCAGATGACATTGGAATTGGTAGGTGCCACGGCCAGCGTGGTAATCGTTCCCAGACGGGGATAGGCGACCGGCGTTAGGTCGGGACTGATAACCGTCCAAGAAGCAGCCCCATTGGTTGAGCGAAATACTCTTTCGGCACCGTAATAGAGAACCATATTGTTGTTGGGATCCATAATCACCGGAGTGGACCAGTTGGTATTTCCGTAAATGCCATTAGTGGCGCCGGTCCAACTATAACCACCATTGGTTGATTTTCCCAGATTTCCATATTGTGATTCGGCATAAATAATATCAGAATTGGTGTGATCCACAATCACATAAAAACCGTCTCCGCCATAAATTCTCTCCCAATCATTTAAGGCACCGGTCAGAGTTCGCAGGGTTCCATTATCCTGAGTGCCACCGTAGAGTCGTTGAGGATTATTTCGATCCAGACCAATTTCATAAAATTGGGTGACAGGTAATTCAGCTGTTTTAATCCAGTTTACGCCGGCATCGGTGGAAATATTAATTCCGCCGTCATTACCTTCAATCAGGTAATTTGGATTTGTGGGATGGAATGCCAGGGCGTGATGGTCAACATGCAAATCTGGAATTGAGCTGGAATATCCATAGATAATTGGCCAATTCGCTCCGCCATCTGTAGAGCGCATGAAGGCTACGTCCATAGCATAAACGATATTGGGATTGGTTGGGTGAATTCGTACCTGTCCAAAGTACCAGCTGAATCCGCCACTTCCGGCATTTATTTCCCGGTCAGGATCGGCATTGCTCCAGGAGGTTCCAAAATTTGTCGTTTTATACAACCCTAAATAACTGGAACCGTCTGCATAAAATGCATACAGGATATCCGGGTTACTTTGAGAAATCGCTAATCCAATCCGTCCCACATTGGTTGTGTTGGGGTCGGGTAAGCCATTGCCGGGACCAAGGTATTCCCAAGTGGTTCCGTAATTGAAAGAGCGATAAATACCGCTGGTTGGCCCGTAAAGATGGCTGGAATTTGGGCGTCGAACCCGTTCCCACATGGCCGCCATTAAGCGACTGGGGTTAGAAGGGTCAATAACAATATCAATCGCCCCGGTGGAATCTGATATAAATAGCGACTGGCTCCAGGTGATGCCGCCATCTTCACTCTTATAAATGCCACGCTCTGGATTGGGTGAAAAATACGATCCAACCGCCGCCAGGTAAATTCGCTGGCTGTTAGATGGATCAATCACGATGCGGCCAACCGAGGCGGTATTTTCTAACCCCAAAAACTGCCAGTTCATACCACCGTCAATGGATTTATAAATTCCACCTCCCGGAAAATTGTTATGCCCACCATTGGCCTCGCCAGTGCCCACATAGATAGTATCAGGAAAATTAGGATCGACGCCAATATCGCCCACATTCAAATTAGCCTGATCATCAAAAATAGCAAACCAGGTTAGGCCCATATCCGTTGACTTAAAAACGCCTCCGGTTGCAGCGCCGGCATAGACAATATCTGGATTCCTGGGATTAAATTCAATATCCGACACTCTTCCCTGAATATTGGTTGGTCCAGCGAACTGCACCATTTCCAGAGCGTAGGCAGGGGAGGATTGTCGCATTTGTTGAGCTTTCTTCATCTCCTGTCGAAAAGCATCGGCGTCAGCTTGCCCGTACGGGAAAGTTCGTCGCAACCAATCCCACTCCGATGGCCGCTGGTCTGGACCAGGTGCACTCTTTTTCATCCGCTCTGCTAACGGAGGAAGCCCTTTTTCTTTATGTGGAAAAATGATAAGAAGAGCGAAAAAAAAGATTAGAATTATTGCCGCAAACATAAAAATAAATTTGGTCTTCATAAAAATTCCCTTATGGATTTATCAATTTTTGTTAATTTAAGGACTTTATTTGCCAATTGATAATCCAAAATCACAGATTATTCAATAAGCATTTTCTCGAAATGTCAGTGGAGAAAAATAAACTATACCCGTGATATCTGCAGGAAAATTATGATGAATATCTCATCGCTAACGATGAGGGTAAAATTTTTCAAGGAAAAACCTATTTCGCTTGAGTTTCTCATGGGTGGCAAAAGCTGGAGAGTTTATTTGAATCAGAGATGTAATTCGACGATATCTCCATCCTGCAGGATGTGATCACGTCCAACCAGCTGTCCGGCAAACACTCCGGTACCCCACACTCGAGCTGATTTTAATTTTTCCAGGAAATCTTTGTGAACCTTGCCGGCTAAATCCAGAACGGTGCTTCCCTTTTTTAAAACAAAGGGAGCAGTATAATCGATCTCCTTGCCAGGAGGTTTTGAGTAGACCCGGATGAGTTGCAATTCCTGAAAAATAGTCTGACGAAGTTTTTCCAATTGATAACCACTGGTGCTGGAAATAGCTACAATAGGCCAGTCACATTCTACCAGATCTTTAAAAACCTGCAGATCTTCATTAAACGACTCATCATCACATTTATTGACTATCAGCAAGATCGGTTTCTGGGCGGGGGTAGTTATCTCGGCAGCCTGCCATTGGTGGCAGGAGATGGGAATCCGGTTTTCTTCCAATATTTTGATGGATTCTTCCAGCTGTTGAAAAGCATCTGCTTGCAGATCGACCAGTAAAAGTAATAAATCAGCAGTGCGTATCAGGTCAATTAATTCAGGTTCGATGTGCTCGCGGTTAAGGGGCGGAGTATCGATGAGCTGGATGGGGACATTTTCCCAGATCATCATCCCTGGCTGCGGGGACCAGGTGGAAAAAGGAGCCCCGGAGATGACGGGTGTAGCATGAGTAAGAGCCGCCAGCAAAGAAGATTTTCCCACATTGGGCATCCCTACTAAAATGGCGCGAGCAGCACCCTCCCTTTCAATGTGGAAACTGGATTCGTGCCGACCGGTCTTTTTTCCTTGCTGCACTGATTCTTTCAATTTGGAAAGTCGCCGGCGAAGATCCGCTCGCAGTTTATCTGTTCCTTTGTGCTTGGGAATGGTGCCCATCAATTCTTCTAAAGTAGCTATTTTTTCCTGAATAGTGCGAGCGGCCTTGTAACGTTGTTCGGCTTCAAAATATTCGGGCGGTAGATTCGTGGGCATAGCTTCGAAATGTTTTTAATTCATCATATCGACGTAATAGGATCAAAATTTCCAGATCCATGTATGAGAAATATAAA
>CAYMXZ010000091.1:0-11388 GCA_964394475.1 uncultured Caldithrix sp.
TTTTTCTAAAAAAATAGCGCTGTTTCCAGGGCCTTTTTTAATTAGAATATATTTTCTTTTTTGGGCTTGACAACGTTTCTCATCTCCTTACCGGCAAACATATCCACAAATTGGTGGGCGATCATAGTTCCAACATTTTCCTGGGCTTCAATGGTCGCGGCACCAATATGAGGTGAACACATGACTTTGGGATGTTTTACCAGTTTCCAATCGGTGGGTGGTTCGACGTCATAGACATCCAGAGCTGCCGCGGCAACAATTCCTTCATCCAGAGCCCAGAGAAGATCAGTTTCATTTACCAATCCTCCTCTCGCGCAATTGATCAGATAGACCCCCTTCTTCATTTTTTGAAATTCTTTTTTTGAAATAAAATTGGTGGTCTCAGGAGTTTTAGGCACATGAATAGTGATATAGTCCGCCTTTTTTAGCAATTCATCCATCTCTGCGACTAACTTTACTCCAAATTGATCGATGATTTCCCTTCCCACATAAGGATCGTAACAGATTACTTCCATGCCCAAGCATTTGGATTTGATCGCGACCTGCCGACCAATTTTTCCATAACCCAACACGCCAAGAGTTTTACCTAACACCTCCGTTCCGGTCAATTTCTTCTTTTCCCATTGACCTTCTTTCATACTCTGGGTCGCCATGTAAAGAGATCTTCCCAGAGATAAGATATAGGCCAGGGTTAATTCAACCACCGCATTTGTATTACCACCCGGTGTATTCATGACGATAATATTTTTAGCGGCTGCCGCTTTTACGTCAATATTATCAACTCCAGAACCAGCCCTTCCGATAACTTTTAATTTTTTTGCCGCATCAATAAGGTCAGCTGTAACTTTAGTAGCGCTTCTTACAATTAAACCATCATACTCACCAATAATCTTTTTCAATTCATCAGGAGGAAGTCCAAATTTCTCATCAACCGTGTGTCCGGCTTCACGTAAAATATTTCCGCACGCTGGTGAGGATTTGTCACTGATAAGAATTTTCATTTTACCTCCTATTTATGTGTGAATTTTTTAATTTTTACAAATGTCTTAAATATTTCCATAGAAATCAAGATCAGAATAAATAAAAGCAATTTCTATTTCGGTCCAGAGTGTTAGTTATGTAGCAAATAGGTTAAAATATCATTCCAGACTTCCTGTCTACCAAGATTGGTTTTGGCCGAAAATAAAAAAATATGATTTTTTGAGATGGGTTGTAGGGTGTTCATCACATAAGAAAGTATTTTCACTCTCTCACTGTGAGAGATACGATCGGTTTTAGTCAAAATAATTTTATAGGGCAATGTATTGAAATGTAGCCATTTAAACAATTCAATGTCATTCTCTTTTAGTCCGACTTGTGAGTCAATTAAAACATAGATAACCTTGAGAAAGGGATTCTGGGTCAAATAATTTTCGATCATTTTCTGCCACTTTTGTTTTTCACTTTTCGACACGCGAGCATACCCATATCCGGGTAAATCGACGAAATAAAATTGCTGGTTGATCTTATAAAAATTAATCGTTCGGGTTTTGCCAGGGCTTTTACTAACCCGGGCAAAATGGGAACGGTTCACCAAGGAATTAATCAAAGAAGATTTACCCACATTCGATCGACCAGCAAAAGCAAATTCTGGTAAGTAAGGTTTTGGTCTATCTTTTTGCTCAACGACGCTTTTTACAAATACCGCTTCGGTAATTTTAAACATGGAATTTTTAGATAACCTATTTTCAAGAATAAAAAAAATTAAAGCAATTTTTTTATTTTTTCTTGAAAATTTGCTTTTGGTTGAGCACCAATAATCTGGTCAACAACTTTACCATTTTTAAAAAAGATTACCGTAGGGATGCTCCGTATTCCATATTTCGTCGGTGTTTGGGGATTATTGTCCACATCCATCTTTGCAATTTTTACTTTCCCTTCGTATTCTCCTGCCAGCTGCTCCAGATAAGGGGCTATAATTTTACAGGGGCCACACCACACAGCCCAGAAATCAACGACAGCAGGCAGTTCAGATTGCAGGATTTCTTTTTCAAAGCTACTATCAGTTACTTCAATCGGTTTGGCCATAGTATCCTTTCTTTTTATTTATTTAAAAATATAAAAGTGTTTATTTTAAAATCAAACAGTGGAAATCTTTTTCTGAAGGATTTGTATTTTAGTGCCGACGGGGTTGTGATTACTCTGGTATCTCTAAAATTTCGATTTTAATATTCATAATACCCTCATCAATTCCATCGATAGCCCGTGCTGCCCCCAATGATAAATCGATAATTCTGTCAACCACAAAAGGACCACGATCATTGATGCGAACCATAACTGATTTTTGATTTTTTAAGTTGATGACCCGACAGATCGTACCAAAAGGGAGCGTGCGATGAGCCGCCGTATATTCATTCATATTATACACTTCACCACTGGCGGTCTTCCTCCCATGAAATTCTTCTCCGTAGTAAGAGGCCTTCCCATACAGGGTTTTTATTACTCCCACTTGTTTTCGATTTGAAATAAGTGATTCCCTGGTCGTATTTTGCCACGCTCCTCGCGATCGCTCTTTTCCACTCGTTGCACAACTAATCAATAGGATAATAATAATAAAAAGGAAACAACAAAGATCCAGTTTCGCTTGCATTTTTCCAGTAGATTTCTAACACATCTTGTTTTGTGTAAAGTATCTTAATTTTTCGTCAAACGAATCCGCCGCCATTCACGATACTCTTTAATTTTTGAAATGGGCGGTAAAGAAGTAGTTGTAACCTGCAATGGCAGATGAGAAATTTGTTCAATCGATGTACTGGCTAACATTGTGTCACTCATTCCTGGTGGTGTTCCTGCAGAATCAGCTGTGACGGCCGTGGCACCGGTGAGAGTTTCTGTGGGTGGTTTCACTTTCATGCTGGCATATGTTAAATATTCTGGCTGATTAAATTTTGTTTTAAGCTCATTATATGCTACCAGAGCAGAATCAATATTCTTTAAATTGTTTTCGAATATCCAGGCACGTGCAAACTGCGCTTTGACAGACCAAATCAGGTTCGAATCAAGAGAAGCCACTTGTTTATATAGACGGAGCGCCTGCGGTATATTATTGCTAAAATATAACTCTTCAGCTTTCAAAAACAATGAATGTCCTAAAGCTTCTAAAGAATCACTCATGGTCTTTGTTTTGGAATCCTCCTCTTTCATAAGTAATTTTCGGGAAAAAGGAGAATTTGGATATTTTGTTATGAGAAGGTTCGCCAGAGAATCGCGCCGTACTGAATCTTCATAAGCAGGTTGAGAATAGATATAATAAAGAGAATATATCGCTTTCGGAATCAGCACCGAATCAGAATAGGTGGACAAGAATTTTTTATATCGGACGGTAGCCGAATCATATTCCTGGGTTTGCAGCAGAAAAAATTCGGCCAGCTGGAATTCACTGGTTTTTAGATCTTCCTTTATCTGTGATATTTTTCTTCGTTCGACAGGTATTTCTTTTTTTGGAGTTTTAAGCTGTAAATAAAAGCTAATTTTCTTTAGAGAATCTTCTAATATTTTTATACGAGTGGTATCATTCTCAAGCAAGGCCAGGCTATCGGAGATTGCTTTTACTAAGGAGTCCAGTTGATGAATATTCTTTTTATATAAATATGAACTTGTGTCTATTTTGCTAAGAGCAGTATCGGCAGGTAACGCCGAAGGCTTATTATATAATCGAAATAAAGAATCTTCCATTTGTACAGTCCGAAGAGAATCCCGGAAATAGCGGTCATTTTCATATTTATAAACCAGAGTACGATCACGAGAAATATTATCTTTTAATTTCTTTAGCTCTGACAGGAAATAAAATTTATTCTCAGCAAATTCTAAGTTTTCAAATTTAGGAAATATTTTCTTTACCTCGCCATAATAATAAACCGCAGAATCTATATTTTTAAAATCATATTCAAATATTCGGGCTAAATTTAAACTGGCCTGGGCAGTCCCGGTATTGGAAACCTTTTCTCTTACTATGCTCCGGTAAAGTTCAACGGCTTCATCAATCTTTTTTTGACGATAATAAATGGTCGCAATTTCGTTATTAATAAAGGAGAGGAAGTTTTTAAATCGCGGGGCAGTCAGCATTTTTCTGAAAGTTGTTAATGCATTATTATATTCCTGTAACTCCGCATAGGATTTACCCAGATTGAAATTTGTACGATACTCAACATCAAGACTGGGAGAAAACTTTTCAACTTTACGATAGAGTTTAATAGCTTCTTTGTATTGTTTCTGCTGAAAATACGATTCACCTAAATAGAAATATATAAATGCTGAGTACTCTTTATCAGTTTTTTCATTTAAGGCTTTTTCGAAATACTGGATGGCTTCAGGATAATTTTTGTTCTCATAAGCCAAATTTCCAAGTTCATAATATGCTTCAGCTTTTAGACGGCTTTGGGAAGCAAAATTAATAACTCTGAAAAGATAGTCTTTGCCTTCATCAAATTGCTTATCTTTCAGCAATAGCTTCCCATACCATAAATTGACTTCAGGAATTAAATCACTTTTGGGATATTTCAATAAAAACTGATTGGCATGAGATTTAGCTTGCGCATATTTGCGAAGGTAAAATTCACTTTTTACGATGTAAAGCAATGCATCATCGGCGTATTTACTCTTGTCTGAGTAAATTTCTATCAATTTCCAGCATTTATCGATAGTTTCCTCGAAATACTTGTCAGCCTGGGGATGTGTTTCTTTCTCAGGTTCTTTCTGAATAATATCAATACCCAGACGATAACTCTTTTTGGCATTGAATAAAATATTATAATAGGCACAATCCAATGTGATAATACTAAAAAAGACAATAAATAGAACAAAATAATTTTTGATAAAAAGTTTCATCGAGCCATACTTTTTTATAAATATATACTTTTACTGAAAATAAAAAAAATGGTTCTGATTATTTTCCCTGAATCAGTGGTTGAGTTTATTTAGTAATATTTCAAAAAATTGATCAGCTGACATTTGAATCCATTTATCAGCATAAGGACTAAGAGGCGTTTGCTCCGGATTTACTTCTGCGACGTATACTCCGGAAGATTTTGCCAGAAAGGGCAAAGATGCCGCAGGTTCAACGATCCCGGATGTCCCAATCACCAATAACATATCGCTACCGGTTATATTTTTTTCCGCTTCCTGCAGAGCGGTGATGGGCAGACTTTCACCGAACCATACCACATCAGGACGAATGAGTGATCCGCAATGGTGACAGGTAGGTATTTTTTGTAATGGATCGAACTCTTCAACATAAGGTATATGGCACATCGAACATTTGCTCCGCATGATATTCCCATGCAGTTCAATTACCTTTTTACTTCCTGCCAGGGTATGCAAATTATCTACATTTTGGGTAATAACAAATACATCGGAAAAGTAGTTTTCTAATTTTACTAAGGCATAATGGGCATAGGTGGGCTGGACTTTCTTTATTACGTTTTTACGCCAGGCGTACCATTCCCAAACCAATTGGGGATTTTGTAAAAATGCTTCATAATTGGCAAGTTCTTCAGCTCTATAATTTTTCCATAAGCCATTTTTCCCCCGAAAAGTAGGAATACCGCTGGCAGTGGAAATCCCTGAGCCGGTGAGAACCGACAGAATTTGAACTGTCCGAATCTTATGTAAAAAATCATCGTGAATCATAGCAGACCGATAATCCAGGGCAAGAAGATATTATATCCCATGGATGATTAAAGAAAAATTCGTAAAATAAAATTCAGCACAATAATTAATGAAAGCAGAATATTTCATTGATGAAATCATCTCTTTTTTCTAAAGAAAAAAATGGTAAGCAGACCGGAGAGAAATCCTCCGATATGTGCCCACCAGGCGACTCCCCCACCCTCTTGCGTTACACCAGTTGTCATTGTGGCACTAATGACCTGTATCAAAATCCACAATCCCAAGAAAATGATGGCTGGGATTTCAATGAGTTGAATGAAGATAAATAAAAATATCAAAGTGATGACCCGGGAATTGGGATATAAAATAAAATACGCACCCATCACCCCTGCAATAGCTCCACTGGCTCCAATGGTGGGAATGATTGAAAATGGATTCAGGATAACATGAGCCATGGTAGCGATAATTCCAGAGAACAGATAAAATAATAGGAATCGAACATGCCCTGTATAATCTTCAACATTATCCCCAAATATCCATAGAAACCACATATTGCTGATCACATGTAACCACCCACCATGTAGAAAAAGGGAGGTAAATAACGGAGGAATACCCGAGATGAGTAAAAATGGATCTTCCTGAAAAGCTTTTGTATAATAAATTGGGATCACTCCGAAAACCCGAAGCAATTCATTTACCTGATCACCTAATGAGACCTCATAGATGAATATAATACTGTTGAGAAAGATAATAAAAATCGTAACCAGAGGAAAACTGCGGGAAGGGATGGTATCTCGGAGAGGGAACATATTAGATCAAGATTTTGCTAATCCATAATAGTTTAATTATTGATGAAAGTTTCAATCAAAGTTCAATTCTGCTTTTCAATGCTTTGCTCAGAGTGACTTCATCAATAAATTCCAATTGGCCGCCATGTGGAATTCCACTTGCCAGGCGTGTAATTTTTATTTTTAAAGGTTTTATTAAACGTGTTAAATAGAGAGTGGTCGCTTCACCTTCCGTGCTGGGGTTTAGCGCCAGAATAACTTCGTCAATATTTTTAAGCCGATCTAAAAGATCTTTAATATGTAAATCGTCAGCACCAATTCCATCCAGAGGAGATATGACACCACCGATGACATGATATAATCCCCGGTACTCTTTGGTTCGTTCGATGAGCATTAAAGTAACCGGATCTTCTACCACACAAATCTGTTTATGATTTCGGGTAAGATCCTGACAAATCCCACAAATATGCTCCTCAGTGATATTATAACAATTACTGCAGAGACGGATCTTTCTTTTTACATCAAGTAGCGCGTTTGCAAAATCGCGTACCTCTTCTTCGGAAAGATTTAGAATATAAAATGCCAGACGGGTAGCCGATTTCTTGCCTATTCCTGGTAAGCGTGAAAATTGCTCGCTTAATTCTTCAAGTGCTGCAGGAAATGAAGAATTTTCCATCGTTAAAATCCCGGCAGTTTCATACCACCTGGAAGATTACCTAATAATCCGCCGGTTACTTTGTTCATCTCCTCTTGCGCTTTTTTCTGAGCATTTTCCAGCGCTTGATTTACAGCGGCAACAATAAGATCCTCCAGCATTTCTTTATCATTGGGATTGATAACTTCTGGTTCCACTTTGACTCCAATCACTTGGTTTTGACAATTTACAATTACTCTCACCATCCCTCCCCCTGCTGAACCCTCTACCGTAATATTCGCTAATTCAGCTTGAACTCTGGCCAGTTCTTCTTGCATCTTTTGTGCTTGTTTTAAGATTTGATTCATTCCGCCTTTCATGAAATTTCCTCTTTTTTAATCGGTATTTTTATACGTAACCTGATCCAGGTCAAAAATATCAATAATCTTTCGAATAACAGGTTCTTTATTTTTAATATCATTTAAAATTTCATCAGGTGTTCGTGGCACTTGTTGAATTCCTTCTGCTTTGAAATCGATGGATATAAATCCAATCCGTATAGGAAAATTAAGTTCATTTTTAATAATATTTTCAATAACCTTACTATTTTTCTCCACATGTTCCCGATGAAAAGTAGCATGTTGATCATAAGCGACAATTAGCGTACCGCCTTCCACTTGATAGGGAATTCCTTCTTGCAAGAACGAACCCAAGGCGATTTTTTTTGCCCGAACCCGTTCAATTATAGTTGACCATTTCTGCTGAATATCTGATAAGGTTATATTCGCTTCAACAGTTTTTGTTACAGCAGCAGACGCAGAACTATTTTTTAATTTTTGAAATTGCTGCAGAGAGTTCCCTAATCCTTCAAACCCCTTTTTCTCCTGAGATGGTTTAGAGGTAGAGGCGGTGTCTATCTCCTTTTTCGTTTGTGTGTTTTGTAAAGAGACAGCCTGCATTTTATTTTCCGCAATTGAGGACGAATAACGGGATGGAGAACTTGGACCTTTTTTTCCAATTTCCGGATTTTTTTTGAAATTTTCAATAAAAGACAGAATTTCCTCTAACTGAATGGTGGAGGGTTTATGAACCAATTTCAGTAAAATCATTTCTAAGGATAATTCAGGTAAATAGCTATATTTTAACTGTTGTTCGGCATCGGACAGGATACTTAAATAATGAACCAGATCGCGATCGGTAAATTGTGAAGCCTGTTCCAGATACCGTTTTTTTAAATGGTCGGCCACATCCAAAAGCGTTGTATCTTTCAAAGTCTGGGCGATTAAAAAATTTCGAAAATGTTCTTGCAATCCATGTAAGAAGTCAATTAAATCATATCCAGAAGAGAAGATCGTATTTGCATAATGGATAATTTTAGAAGAGTCTTTATTAGGCAGCAAATCTGTGAATTCGAAGAAGATTTCCTGTGAAATGATTCCTAAAGACTTTCTTACCAGATCGGCAGTAAGTTTTTCAGTAGTTAATGAAATTAGTTGATCCAGGATACTTTCGGCATCTCTCATACTTCCTTCAGCTTTACGGCTGATGAGCAATAAGGCCTCATCTTCAACTTCCATTTGCTCTGCTTCAACGATTTTTTGTAATTGCTGTTGAATTTTTGTAACAGGAATTCTTTTAAAATCAAATCGTTGACAGCGAGATAAGATGGTGGGGGGTACTCGGTGAATTTCAGTGGTCGCAAAAATAAAAATGGCATGGGAAGGAGGCTCTTCAAGAGTTTTTAAGAGCGCATTGAAAGCCTCTTTGGTTAACATATGGACTTCATCAATGATATAGATTTTAAACCGAGAGGCAGCGGGAGCAAACCGAATGTTTTCGCGGAGGTTTCTGATCTCATCGATACCACGGTTACTGGCGCCATCAATTTCGATTACATCCAAGTTATGCCCTTCGGTGATACTACGGCAGGTGGAGCATTGATTACAGGGATTTACCACTGGTTGATTTTCACAATTCACAGCTTTTGCGAGTAAGCGGGCGGTAGAGGTTTTTCCTACCCCCCGTGGCCCGGCAAAAATAAAAGCATGGGCGACCCGCTGGTTTTTAAGCGCATTCATCAAAATCTGAGTGATGTGTTCTTGACCAATTACATCCTCGAAGCGCAAGGGTCTCCATTTTCGTGCTAAAACAATGTACGTCATAATAGATACCTCAAAAAGATTCTAAAATAAAGCCAGGCACCCCCACGGCACATAGTCCAGATACTTACCGTTGCTTCCTTCCGGACCTGGCGGGGTTTAGTATGGAGCTATTGCGTGGGACCTGGCCTATACAACCTTTTACTATCACTCGTTACATCATTACATCTATTGCCACCTGGTGGAGCTGAGGGGAGTCGAACCCCTGGCCTCTAGAGTGCGATTCTAGCGCTCTCCCAGCTGAGCTACAGCCCCTTTAAACACCTCAGAATTTAGATAATCTCACGGCTGATGTCAAACCCTAATTCGAAACAAAGAACATGTGCCAGGTATGTATTTTATAATAAAAATTTAATTTATGTCAAAAAAATCACAATTTTATAGTCGCATATCAATCATCTTTTTGATATACAGAACATAAGAAGAAAACCATCTTGCATTTAATTTGAATTTAATATAATTTAAAAACGATGGATGGAAAGCCTATACCTCATTCGCTGAGCGATCTAGAAAAAAGATTAGCTGAACTTGAAATTCGCTTTTCTGAAATAGAGAACTTGAATTCTTTACTCTCCCGCCAGGTGCAGGAATATTATTTAATGTTTGATTCTATCAAGAAGTTGGGATCATCGACCAGCACTCGTGATTTTTTTAAAATGTTAGATAAAGTATTGCGTAAAAATTTTCAAGTTGACGAGTACGCTTTTATTCTCAAGAATCCCAAATCGGAAATGCTTTCCGTATATCATTCCATGGGTTTATCGAAACGACATCTCAAAGAGATATTTTATCGTTTCAATGAAGGTTTAGTTGGAAAAGTGTATCTCGAGAAAAGAGCGGTATATATACCTGATTTGTCCCAGGTAAAGTCTTTTTCATATTTCTTCGAGAAAAAACCCATGAAAGGCAGTCTCTATTACCTGCCAATCATTGATACTCATAATACTGCACTTGGAGTTTTAAAGATGAGGAAGGTGATTAAAGAAGGATTTTCCGAAATCGAACGAACTGTTCTGCCCAGATTGCAAAAAGAAATTGGAAATACTTATCTGAATACCCAGAAAATAGAATTATTAAATTCAAAAAGTTATATAGATGAATTAACTCACTTATACAATCGCCGCTATTATAATGAGCATTATCCCATTGAATTTAAAAGAGCGCAGCGGTATCAGCACGAACTTTCGGTGATGTTTGTGGATGTAGATAATTTTAAAGAAATTAACGACCATTATGGACACTCTGTTGGGGATATTGTTCTTAAAAATATTAGCAATCTTATAAAAAAATACACTCGTAGCAGTGATATTTGCATCCGATATGGCGGTGATGAATTTTTGATAATCCTTCCGGAAACTTCCCGTCAGGCCGCCCTCGAAGTTGCCTCAAAACTAAAGAAAGCCGTAGATAATATTCCAATTACTATTGATGGTAAAATCAATGACATCGTCATTGGATTATCGATGGGAATTGCCAGTTACCCACAAGATTCGATTGAACCACATATGATTATTGAGATGGCGGATCGTGCGCTGTATGAAGCAAAAAAAATTGGTAAAGATAGAATCGTCCTGGCCAATACTTTATCGAATAAGGAATAAAGTTAGGATAAACAAACTTTGCTAATGACTCGCTCAGAACCCGGGTATAAAAAATGTTATATTCATTGATTTTTTGACGATAATTAAGACAAAATAAAAATCATTAGAAGAGTACCAACCAATGAAAATCTTTGTTGGTAAATTACCGATGCTTACCAGGGAGGAAGAACTTCAAAGGCTTTTCCTCCAATACGGACACGTTACTTCAGTCTATGTTCGTCGTGAGAGTGAAAATGGAAACTATTTTTATTATGGGATGGTTGAAATGCCTGTGAAAAAACAGGCATTAGCGGCAATCAAGGCCTTAAATGGTAAAAAATATAATGGTAACCCGCTCATTGTCCATGAAGCTCGAACTGGAGTAAAAAATCGGCGACATTCAGGAAGAGTCGGAGGCAGACGCTTTTACGATCCATCCGATACCGAGCAATAATATAATAATCTAATATACAGACCATTCCTTTAAAGTTGGTTCGCCGGATAGTTATTTTCAACGAATTTTCAATATTTTAGATTGCTTATTTTTTCTTTCCATTTTGATTATTATTATATTCATAAAA
>CAYMXZ010000091.1:11488-13152 GCA_964394475.1 uncultured Caldithrix sp.
AAAAGGCTGTCATGTGGTTATCAGTTCCAGAAACAAGGAAAAGTTGATGGAAATTGAAAAGGATTTAAGTCATTCAAGGAACTCGGTTATCAGCATACCTGCCGATGTTACTGATCCGGCTTCTGTTCGAAGAATGGTTGAAGAAACAATTGAACACTTTGCCCGGATCGATTATCTGATCTGTAATGCGGGTGAATATTTTCGATGTTCAGTAGTGGATTCGACATTGCCGCTCATCCAAAAGGCGATGAATATAAATTACTTTGGAACACTGAATTGTATTTTTGAAGTTCTTCCGCACATGTTACAGCGAGGTAAAGGACAAATCATTATTGTATCATCTATGGATGCGAAAAAAGGAATTCCACCTGATTCAGCTTATGTGGCATCGAAAGCTGCCATTGCTGGCTATGCGGATGTAATGCGACAGGAATTAAAGCCATACGGTATTACTGTTTCTACGATTTTTCCAGCTCGAGTTGATACGCCAATGATTTCCCATCTTGTAGTACCTTTCATTTCTGCGAAAATAAAACCCGAAAAAGTTGCTCGAGCCATCGTTAAAGCGATGGAATACAAAAAACGTGAAATGATTGTACCGAGGTGCGGTCCTAAATTTTTGATGATTCTAAATTGTTTTTCACCTGCTCTGGGGGATTGGTTAGTCAAATTCTTCAAATTAAGTGGTAAGGAACGAAAAAATACGTTAGTAAATTAATCAAACTCTTTAACTCATATATTCATGATGATTTCATTTGGAGAATAAAAATGAAAGTTTTACATCACTTTTCAAAAGTGCGTCTTAGACAGGTTATGGTGACCACAGCGTTAAGTATAGTTATTTTTATTCAATGTTCTATGCTGAAAGATCTGGCCAATATCCAAAAACCAATCGTCTCAATAGAAAATATTCGAGTCGCTGGTTTGAGTTTTGAAGGGCTTGACCTTTTATTTGAGATCGGAATTGAAAATCCAAATTCGCTGGCAGTAACTATGGTCGGTTTTAATTATGAGTTTTACCTTAATGATCAGCTTTTTCTGAAAGGAACGCAGGATAGTACCCAGAGCATTTTAGCGCACTCGAAGAGTCAATTGGAAATTCCTGTTGCTCTGGACTTTCAGAAAATATATTCCACCTACCAATCTTTGAAAGATAAAGACAGCTCTGCCTATAAAATGCAATTAGGATTAACGTTTGATTTACCAGTGATTGGAAAGACTACCATTCCCCTATCCAGAGAAGGTGGTATACCTTTGCTCAAACTTCCCAAAATAAGTGTGACCGGATTGAAGTTAAAAAATTTAAGTCTGACCAGCGCTTCCTTTGAACTGGAAACGAAGTTAGAAAACCCGAATAGTCTGAATCTGATTCTGAATCAATTTCAGTATAATTTAAAAATAAATGGAAGAAATTGGCTTAACGGAGTCAAGAATCAGGCTCAAGCGATGAATTCAAAATCCACTCAACCGCTTCTTATACCTTTCTCCATAAATTTTCTGGAGATTGGTCAATCGGTTTATCAGGCTATTGTAAATAATGAAACACTAAACTATAATTTCAGTGGAAAGATTAATGTAGGGTCGTCTGACTTGCTCCTTACAAAAATGGATATTCCTTTTCTCACTAATGGAAGTATAACTTTAAAGCGTTGATGTCCATATAT
>CAYMXZ010000092.1:0-12919 GCA_964394475.1 uncultured Caldithrix sp.
CATTAATAGGATGAACCAAAAAAAAGAATAAAATTTTACTTTATTCACTCTCCAATAAATATTGGTGAACAGCTAAATATTAAAATTTAGTAAAATTTTTATACTGTTATTAAGGAACTTAAAACATATTTTATCAGAGTTAAAGAAATCATCAAATGATTTTTTCACTACTAGTGATATAATTTTTGTTAAATCTTTGGTCAAGCAATTGGTGTTTAGATATGTCGCTTTCATGAACTGTTTTTCTTTCTCTTTATATCTGATTATATTTTGACAAATAAATTTTTATATTGCTGGTATTATTACGCTGACGATTGGCCATAGTGGTCAACTGAGGTATTCAAATGGCAGTTTCTGAATGGTGATTTCAGTTTTAGATAAAAAGCATTACCAGGAAAAGTTCATCTCTCAGGATGAAGTACAGATCTCATTTTCAATTGTTTGAAGGATTGAGTATTTTTTTCTCATGGTAAAGGAAATATTCATTTTTACTTCTGTATTTGCATTTATTTCTATTTTTTAGTATACTCACAAACTTTTTTGGAGGGTATGATGACGGTAACGAAAAGCAATCTGGTGAATTGGATGGCTGAGTCGACCGGCTGGACAAAGGTAGATTGCGAAATTATCTTAAATGGTTTTTTGGCCAATATTATTGAGTCGTTGCAGAGAGGGAACAGGGTTGAATTGCGTGGATTCGGGAGTTTTTATGTTAAAGAGCGTCAACCTCGGTTGGTGAAAAATCCCAAGACAAAGAAAGTGTTGTCGGTGGACCATCGTTTTGTACCGATCTTCAAACCCGCCAAAAATTTTAAACAAACTGTGAATCAAAGTTTACTGAAAAAGACAGGTCTATTGAAAAATGAATCATAAATGTCCAAATTGCGGAGTGGAAGTAGCGGAGCACGTTAAATTTTGCCCGAATTGTGGTACAGCTCAAAAGAGTGCCAGGAAAATATCGTCTAAAACAGCAGTAACGGAAGAAAAGAAAAAGAACACACTCCGATTATCAGGCCAGAATATTCTCTATCTGGTGGCTATTTTATCATTGTTGGTAGCAGCCTTTTATGGATATCGGTACGTCAAACCACTGCCGAAAGCCGATCCTCACGATAAAATACCAGTTGCTGGTCAAGTACCACAATTCGACCAGAAACATTATCAGCATCTTCAGGAAAACCTTAAAGCCAATCCCGATGGTTTTAAAGAAAATGTTGATTTAGCTAATTTTTTATTCGATAATCAGCGGTATGAGGATGCTTTAATTTATTATGTTCGGGCATTGCGCACAGACCCCAATCAACCGGATGTGCTGGTAGACGCAGGAGTCTGTTATTTTAATCAGAAGAAATTGGATGAAGCCCGTGGTTATTTCGAGAAGGCGCTGAAAATAGATAACCGCCATCTGAATGCGCTTTATAATATGGGGATAGTCTCTGCTCAGCAGGGAAATATGTCGCAGATGATAGCATACTGGGAACGGCTGATTGAAATAGCACCGGAGAGCGCTCAGGCGAAGTCAGCGAAACAAATGTTAGATGGTGTTCGAGCAGTTAAACCATAGAAAAACCATAGTGAAATGGAGGTGAATTAATAATGCCATGTGGTCGAAAAAGAAAACGTCATAAAATGGCAACCCACAAGCGAAAAAAACGCTTGCGCAAGAATAGACATAAAAAGAAACTCCGATAATCGACGAAGTTTTTCATCTTTCTTTTAAAGAAGAAAGATGGGGAATTTTTGAAAATCCGAACGTGACAGAAAATCACCGTTCTGGTGGGGCGGAACGGTGATTGGTGTGTTGGAAAATTTATGGACAGACATATTTACACTGTTTCTTCACTCACTCACGAGATAAAAACTTTATTAGAGACCAGTTTTCCCCGTTTGTGGGTAGAAGGTGAAATTTCCAATTATAAGGCACACTCTTCAGGTCATATCTATTTCACTTTAAAGGACGAAAATGCGCAGATCCGCTGTGCGATGTGGCGCTTCAAAGCTGGTGAGTTGCTATTCCGTTTAGAAGACGGACTGAAAGTTATTGTGGAAGCCGATCTTCAAGTTTATGAGAAGAATGGCACCTATCAGTTAATTGTGCAACAGCTGCAGCCAGCGGGGATTGGCGCCTTACAGTTGGCCTTTGAGCAGTTAAAACAGCGACTTCGGGCAGAAGGTTTGTTCGATGAAGCCCATAAAAAACCGTTACCGGAGTTTCCGGAAAGAATAGGGGTGATCACTTCTCCCACCGGTGCGGCTATTCGGGACATCATCAGCGTTATTCATCGGCGATTCCCGGCCATACAGATAATTCTATATCCGGTCCGGGTGCAGGGAGAAGGAGCGGCCGAAGAAATTGTGCAGGCCATTAAAGATTTCAATGAATTTAAAGCGGTAGATGTCCTCATTGTAGGCCGGGGTGGAGGGTCATTGGAAGATTTATGGGCGTTTAATGAAGAGAAAGTGGCACGGGCTATTTATGATTCCCATATACCGATTGTCTCAGCGGTAGGTCATGAAGTCGATTTTTCTATCTCCGATTTTGTGGCTGACCGTCGGGCCGCCACGCCAACCGCCGCCGCGGAAATGGTGGTGCCCGATCGGAAAGAACTGGCTGGAATATTCACTCATTATTATGAGAAAATAACTCAGACTATCCAGCAACGAATTACGAATTATCGCAATGAATTGTTCAATTTAAAAAGAAGCTACGCCTTTCGTCGACCGGAAGATCTGATCTTTCAAAAAACTCAACACCTGGATGAAATCTTCCGACACATGACCATGGCCACCAATCATTTGCTGACCTTGCATCAGCAGAATTTATTCTATTTGCAGCAACAATTGCGTCATTTAAATCCCCTGGAAATTCTGCAGAGAGGATATAGCATCTGTTATAAGGATGGGCGTGTAATAAAAAATGTCAGGCAATTGAATATACTGGATGTGGTACAGGTGAAATTAGCGAAGGGACAATTTTTGTCACAAGTTCAAATGTTGGGAGAAGGGCAATGAAAAAGACGCAAAATTTTGAACAGGCCATGAAACGGCTGGAAGAAATCAGTCAAATTTTGGAGAGAGGAGAAATTTCTTTGGAGGAATCAATCAAATTGTACCAGGAAGGAACAAAATTGATTGAATTTTGTCAGAATAAACTTGATGAAGCCCAAAAAATAATCCAGAAACTGAGCCGGAATTCAGATGGTAATTTAGAGTTGTCTCCGTTTGATGAAGGCAATCTTGAGGAAGATAAATAATTCAATTTATCTCTGCATTTTATTCTGGCCCCGCTTGGTTTGTCCCCCTTTTAAATCGGTCTTCTTGAAAAACTCATTCTTTCTCTGTTAGGGCTGAATATTCAGCGCTCATTAGAGATTTTGTGTAGAATATGTCAATGGCTACTTTTTATAACGATTTAAGCGGATAGCATTTGAATTAGACTGAGAACCTGCCGGCACTATTTTTTAGGGGTAAAACTGCTCAACAGTTTCTTTTTGATTTCTTCGGGTACCGGTTTTGGGGGATGACTATCACGGAAAAGATGAACCGTCATCTTTATGGTTTCCAGATAGAATTGACACTCGGGACATTCTTCCAGATGTTTTGCAAGTTCTTTGCACATCGGATGATCGAGATCCTCGCCCAGATAATTGCACAACTCCCGGATAGTTTTCAGGTTATGTTTTTTCATGAGGATTCCCGCTCTTTTGCAAGTTCTCCCATATAGGCAGCCAATTCTTCGCGCAAATAGAGTCTGGCACGCTTTAATCGGATCTTCACATTCGACTCCGTAATATTTAGAATTTTGCTGGTTTCTTTTATAGAAAGATCCTCCAGATCCCGCAGGATAAAAACCGATCGGTAAATTTCTGGCAACCGATCGATAGCCGTATCCAGACGTTTGCGGAACTCATTAGTCAACATATCTTTCAGAGGAAGATCCTGCCACTCGTGAAGTTGAACTTTTTCAGGATTATCAAATTGTTCTTCCATATCATTATCAGTATATACTGTTCTCTTATCTTTGCGCAGTTTCATCAGTGCGAAATTGGTAGCTATCCGATACAACCAGGTGAAAAAATTAGATCGTCCATCAAAAGTATTGATTTTTTCATAAACAGCCAGAAATGTTTCCTGTAACACATCTGCCGCATCATCTGAATTTTTTAAAATCCTCAACCCTAAGTTATAAATTCGCTCGCTGAATAAATCTACCAGTTCAGTGAAAGCCGTTTGGTCGCCCTTTTTCACTCGAGCAACCAGCTGATCTACATGATGATCTTTCTTTATAATATACATTTTGATTAGGGGCTTTCGATCAAAGTTACAGAAATTTGAAAATGTTTGATTTATCATTCAGTATCAAGCACGCCATAGAATATAATTTTAATTGTTGAAAAATAAAAGATGAGAATTCAAAAGAATGGTGGCAGGAATGTTTCCTTCCAAAATTCAGGTAGGAAAGCGCTTTTTCAGATCCATTGAATTTGTTTGATCCAAATAGAGTCTGAAAAAGAATTTTGTTTCTGCAATTTCTTCCATCGGATCATTCTCTATTTAAAAAGTTTTGTAATTATCCTCTTCACATTATCCTATGAGATGATAGGTCTATAAAATATTTGTGCATGAGTAATTGGATGGTAATTCCTCTTCGGACTTTACCAGTTTTTTTAAACTGTATTGATTGAAGACCCGGGTACAAGATCAAACTGGATTTAAAAATGCAATGCTTTTTATATGATAATTGTCACATAAAATATGGCAAAATTGTTAATATTTTAGTTGCATTTTGCACAAAATATTGATTATAATTGTCGCTTTATTATTTAAATAGACCAAATGACTCAATTTTTTATTTCAAAGTGAAGGAGAAAAAATGACAAAAACCGAGATTCTGAAGAGATGTAAAGAACAGGATGTGAAATTCTTACGGTTGCAATTTACTGATATTTTTGGGGTAAACAAGAATGTGGAAGTTCCGGCTGCCCAGTTTGAAAAAGCGCTTGAAGGTGAAATTTTATTTGATGGTTCTTCAATTGAGGGTTTTGCCCGCATTGAGGAATCAGACATGTTACTGAAACCCGATTACGATACCTTCCGAATTTTTCCCTGGGGTAATGCGGAGGGGAAAATTGGTCGGTTAATATGTGATATTATGAATCCGGATGGTACGCCGTTTGAAGGTTGTCCCCGCCAAACGCTGAAACGGATTTGTAAAAAGGCAGAGAAAATGGGCTATGTGATGCAGGCAGGACCAGAAGCAGAATTTTTCCTGTTCCTGATCGATGAAAATGGTAATCCGACCCGCAATACTCACGATTCGGCCGGTTATTTTGATCTGGCTCCCCTGGATCTGGGTGAAGATGCCCGTCGGGAAATTATTAATGTATTAAATTCCCTGGGATTTGAAGTAGAAGCCGGTCATCATGAAGTAGCCAGGGGTCAGCATGAGATTGATTTTAAACATGCTCCTGCCGTGGAAACAGCAGACAATGTATCGACCTTCAAATTTGTGGTGCGGAAAATTGCCCAAAAATATAATTTGCATGCCACCTTCATGCCCAAGCCAGTCTATGGCATTAATGGTTCCGGAATGCATGTTCATCAATCGCTGACCAAAGATGGGAAAAATATATTCTATGATCCAAAAAGCTCAGATGGGTTATCGGTAATTGCTAAACAGTATATTGCCGGTATTTTGAAACATGCCAAGAATTTTGTTGCTATTACTAACCCGCTGGTGAATTCATTTAAAAGGTTAGTACCGGGTTATGAAGCACCGGTAAATATCGCCTGGTCTGAAAGAAATCGAAGCCCCTTGGTACGTGTTCCGGCTAAAAGAGGGGATAGCACTCGCATTGAAGTGCGGATACCGGATCCGTCGGCCAATCCTTATCTGGCGCTTACCGTCATGCTGGCAGCTGGACTGGATGGAATCGAAAATAAATTAACCCCACCACCATCCGTGAATAAAAATATCTTCACGATGAGCCAACGAGAGAAACGAAGATTGAAAATTGACTCACTTCCGGCAAATTTAAATGAGGCTCTTGACTATTTGGAAAAAAGCAAAGTTATGCGGGAAGCCCTGGGAGAACATATTTTCAATCATTTTATCCAGGCGAAAAGAATGGAATGGTCGATCTATATTTCTCAAGTACACGAATGGGAATTAGATCGGTATCTCTCCTATTATTAAAAAGATACTGCCAATGGAGGGGGCGACAGGTTTGCTCCCTCCATTACATATCAATTTTAGACTCTGTCCATCACCTCTCAAACAAAACAATTGCCTGAAAAAATTTAATTTTGGTGATGAAAAAAGCTCGCTAACCAGTAAGCTTCTTTTTTTCTACCCGAAATTATTCATCAAAAATTTGATTTTCTCCCAAATCGATAAATTTCCTGATTCACCTGTAGAATCTTTTTTGACCTCTGTTCTATCGATCTTGATTAAGTAATAAGATATAACTATATTTTGTTCAGTTTCAAAGGTCAGAGTTCTGATGGCTAAAATTGAATTGCACTATTGTTCCCATCATTATCATCTCTCAGATCATTTTTTAAAATCGTATCTGCCATCTCTTAGCAGCACTGAGCAGGTGATCTACCTTGTTAATGATCAAAAACGGGCTCAACAATTGGCAGAAGAATGGTATCTCACCCAATCGGGAGCCGTGATTGGCCGCTCGCTCTTTCTTGGCTATCATCAGTGGCTGGTTTCTCTGGCTGATCAGCTAAATATTCTCCCACCCTTTTTGAGTTTTCCGGAACGCTGCCTGCTGCTGCAGACTATTCTTCATCAAGTGAAATCTTCTCTGGAATATTTCCATTTCCAGGGTTCAGGTTTTCCGCAGGATCTGATATCGAAACTGGTTCTTTTAATAGACAGGATACGCCTGAATGAAGCCGAGCATGAAATTTTACAAAAAAAAGAAACAGCATTAGCTCTCAATTCCACGGATCGTTTGCAACGTGATTTTCGCCGACTATTTTCGGCTTATTTAGATGCGATGCACAATCGTTATATGGATGAAGCCGAATTGTTGAAGCAGATAATGGCCCGGATCGACACCGCCTTTTTTAACCAGTTTTATCCCCGCCTTAAAGATGTCATTTATGAAGACATCAGCCATTTTCAGAGCCTTCACCTTCGTTTTTTTGAACATCTAAAAAGTCAGGGAATGCATATCTTTTTCTTATTGCCTTACGGGCAGAATCAGGAAGTATTTTTTCATAAAAATTCACTTTTCAATCGTCTTAAACATATTGTCGATCACATGGAAAAATACCATGGGGTCGATAAAATAAGCAATTCGCTGTTTCAGATCAGGGCTCCAAAATTTCAATTTGCCGATAAATTTCACATCTTTCCAGCCGCCAACCGATTAGACGAAGTCGAGAACCTGGCGGCTCAAATTAAAAAACTGGTGGTGGATCAGGGCTGGCCTTTTTCAACCATTGGGGTAACCAGTCCTCAATTACCCACTTATTCATCGCTTCTGGAAATGGTATTCCGGCGTTTTAAAATTCCTTATTCCTTTCTGGATAATAGAATGCTGGAGCAGGTCTTTGTGATTCAAAATCTGAAATGGTTGCTGGAACTGGTCAAAGATGGATATCCCCGCCAGGTGGTGCATAAAATATTGCAATCTCCTTTATTTTCCTATCGTGAAAAGTTATCCGACCCTGCAATCTTGAAAGGAATACCCTCCTGGCGAGTGAAATCAGGCCGGAAAGAAATTCTGGATTTTTTAAGCAGAGAAATTCAGCGACAAAATTTAACCGAATGGCAGGAAGAAGATCCTCAGCATCCGCCTTTACCGTTCAGCGAGATAAAGGAACTGGTGGAAGAATTATTTGATGAGGTTCATTTTTTTGAGAAGCCTCACACCGCCTCGGCTATCTATCGTTATTTCTATACTGTAACGACTAAACATAAATTTTTGGAGAAATTTGCGGAGAACGCCAGCAACGGCTATTCCGAGTGGGCCCGGGAAAATCAGCAGGCACTGGTTCGTTTTCTCGAGGTTTTACAGCGCTGGGAAGAGATTGAAAGAAGAACGAATTCTACTGCCAAATATTCCGTACAGGAATTATGGGAACGATTTAACAGTCTCACTCAATTTTTTACTGCTCAGCTTCGACTGCCATCCCGCCTGGGAATTCAGATTTTTCCGTTCTCCCGATTAGATAGTCAAAAATGTAAGGCCTTGTTTGTGGTAGGTATGGAGGAAGGAGTGTTTCCAGGTAATCCCTCTCTCAATATTACTGCTCCCCATAATTTACCTCAAAATTTGAAAGGTTTTGCGTTTGAAGATCAAACGTTTTGGGAGAGAGAAAGATTTCTGAAATTACTGCATTTTCCGGCCGAACATGTTGAATTCTCTTATACTCGCTTTCAAAAAGATCGTCCTCTCTTGCCTTCACTATTTCTCAAAGAGCTGCATCGGATCTCTGAGCAGCCCCTGGAGAGCCTCTCAGAGATCAAATTGTACACGCCAGCACGAATTCTGGAGAAAATGATCGACGGGGTGAAAGAGGAACAGCAGATTCCCGATTCAGTCCGGGAAATTTTACCTGATCCGTCTTATCAAGATTTTCGTCGGCTAAAAGAAGTTGTCCTTCGACGCCAGGGGCGTACATTTCCCTCCGAATGGGAAGGCATACTCTCTTCCGATCAGGCAGCCACAGGATGGATAAATAGAAAAAACCAGAAGGCTTCATTTTCTCCAACTCAATTGGAAACTTATGCCAGATGCCCGATGATCTATTTCTTTTCCCGAGTTTTAGGTCTTCAACCGTATGAGGAACTTGATGAATTTTTCCGAACCCTGGATAAGGGATTGATTCTTCATCATATCCTGTATCGATTCTACAGCCAGAACGACCCCCCTCAGCGTCGCTTAGCAAATTTAATAGCCATTGCACAGGAGGAGCTTGAAAAATTTAAGGTGGCCGATTCGTTATTATGGGAAATTGAAAAAGCTGATTTCTTAGGAAGCGAAGGTAGCAAGGGTCTGTTGCCGGCTTTTTGGGATTATGAGCAGCAGGTCAGTCAAATCTATAGAACTATTCCCCGGCATTATGAAATTTCATTTGGCAGGCCAATCAATTACGCTGAAGGTGTTGATCCCTTTTCCACTCCTAATCCATATGTCTATCAGACCGATCAGGGAAATTTTTATTTTCGTGGGAAAATTGATCGGGTTGAAATTGCGGACAATGGTGCCTTAATTGTGGTCGATTATAAAAGCGGAGCTGTCCCCAATTTTCAGGAAATGTGGAAAGGCGAGAAACTCCAACTTCCTATTTATCTCCGGATGGTTTATGAATTGCTTAAAAACCGTTATGCCAATTTGCACATCGCTGGTGCTGCTTTTTATTCACTGAAAAATGAAAACGCCATCGATAAGAAACTGGTATTTGCTCAACCAGAGGTCGATGAAATTCTTACGGAGACCATGAAAACCGTGACATTCCCTGATGAAAAATATCAGCTTAATGGCCAATTACTGACCCTGGAGAAATTTATTGATTATATTTTTGCTCTTGCCATCCGCTACATTCAGCAGATAAGAGAGGGAAAATTTGCTCATACTCTGGATCAATCCAGATGCCGAAAGCATGATGGAAGCTGGTGCGAATATTTCCCACTTTGCCGTTTAAATTGGTATAAAATTAATTTTTTGAAAAGTCAACAGGACTCAATCTTACCGTCGTAAATTTATTCATTGATTCTGCGGATTAACATCACCCCAAATTATTTCAGGTAATTCGCTTTTGAAATTTGACGACCGCCAGGCTGATAATCATCAGTCCCTGGCTGGACATCAGCACTGTATCGAACCAGAGTGTTTTTAGATCGGAGCCCTTTTGGAAAATATCCCTGATAATGGCCATAAAAAATCGCATGGGATTCACATAGGTAAGTCCTCTTAAAACCGGAGGCATATTCTGGATGGGAATAAAAAAACTGCTCATGATGATCATAAATACCATAAAAAACCAGGCCACAAACATGGCTTGCTGCTGAGTATGGGTGAAGGTGGAAATGAATATTCCCAATCCGATCGTTGTTAATAAGTAGAATAGTGAGAGAATCGCCAGGAGAAAATAACTGCCTTTCATGGAGATACCAAAAACAGTGATGGCCACCGTCATGACGATAGCCATTTCGATATAAGCGAGGATGAGGAAGGGAATTATTTTTCCTAAAAGCAGCTGGTACTTGAGAAGTGGTGTAACCATGAGTTGTTCCAGCGTACCAGACTCCTTTTCCTTCACCAGACTCATTGCTGACAGCATCATGGGGATAATAGTAAGCAGAATAACCACAATACCCGGAATCATATATTGTTGGCTGTCCAGTTCAATATTGTACCACATTCTTTCCATCATCGAAACCAAATGGATAGATGACGCTTTAGCCGGATGGAGGTTTTTCATACCGAGGTCAATTCCGAAGCTCAGGAGAATGGCCTGCGCATAACCCATGGCAATGGAAGCCGTATTGCCATCAACTCCATCCGCTGCTAAAAATATTTGCGGATGCAGTTGTCTATGTACATCCCGGTTGAAATTTCGCGGTATGACCAGCACCATCTGAATTTTCCAGGCTTTCATCTGGTAATCAATTTCCTGTAAATCATCGATGATCGTAACAAGATCGAAGCGTTCGGTCTGGGAAAATGAACGAATGATTTCCCGGCTGAGCTGGCTGCGGTCATAATCGATGACTGCCAGTTTAATATGTTTTACATCGGTCGTAATGGCATAGGCCAGAATGAGTAATTGAATAATTGAAACTAAAAAAATTATAGCCACCATTGGTGGGTCGCGAAAGATTTGACGAAATTCTTTTCGCATCATTTCCAGGATGGGTCGCATATTACTTTTCCAGAGTTAAACTAAATTTTCGAACAGCCACAATTAACAACAGACCACTCATCACCATCAAACAAATCGTGGGAACTAATAGATGAATAAGACTGCTTCCTTTTAAAATAATTCCACGCACAATGTGGAGAAAATATCTAGCCGGGACGATGTATGTTACATATTGTAAGATTCGAGGTATGGAAGAGATTGGGAAAATAAAGCCTGAAAGCATCATGGTGGGCAGTAACGTAACGATCACCACCACCATCATCGCCACCTGCTGGGTGCGGGCAATGGTAGAGACCATTAAACCCAAACTCAGAGCGGTAATAATATATAAAGTGGAAAGCAGTATAAGCAAAATAATGCTGCCCTTAAACGGTACTTTGAAAAGAGTGACACTGATGACCAGAATGATTACTCCAATGCTGAAAGCTAAGACAATATAAGGAAGAACTTTTCCGATCACGATCTGGGACGGCTGGACAGGTGATACCAGAATTTGTTCCAGAGTTCCAGTCTCTTTCTCCCGGGCAATCGTTATACTGGTTAATAAAGCGGAAATGATGATCAGTAAAAAGGCAATTAAACCAGGAACAAAAAAATAGGTGCTTTTTCGATCAGGATTATAGAGGAAAGTGTTTTCGATTTCAAAAGGCAGAGGAGAATCGGGAGAATGATCCCGATTATAATTGTTAATGACAGTCGTCATATATTGACGGATCATCGTGGCGGCATTCGCATCGGAGGCATCAATTAAAACCTGGACTCCTGTTAAGGGGGTGCGTTGCCAATGCCCGGCAAAATCTTCGGCAATAATCATAATCGCCTGAGCGCGCCGTTTTTTGAATAGTTGATCGACCTGGCTGAATTGTTGATCAACCAAGAATGGTTTAAAAAAGTGGCTTCCTGAGAAATAGTGAATAAATTGGCGGGACGCAGTGGAATGTGAAAAATCTATTATCCCTAATTTTACTTCTTGAATCTCCATTTTTAGCGCATAACCGAACATAACCAATTGAATCACAGGTAATAAAAATATGATTATCAAAGAACGAGGGTCATGAAGGATATGTAGAAATTCTTTACGAACGATGGTATAAATTATCTTCGTTTTCTTGTAAGTCATTTTGCCTGTCCAGAGTTATTGATATCCAACACCTTTGGAAAGTTGGTGAGAGTGTTTTTAACCAATTCCACGAAAACGTCTTGAATGGAATTTTTATGAAAGTGTTTTTTCAGGTTTTGAGGGGTATCCATAGCAATGATTTTTCCGAAATTCATAATCATTATTCGATGGCAATACTCTGCTTCATCCATGAAATGGGTAGTAACAAAAACGGTAATTCCTTGAGCGGCAGTTTGCTGGATAAGATCCCAAAAAAATCGCCGTGAGGAGGGGTCCACACCCGAAGTCGGTTCATCTAAAAAAATAATAGCCGGATCATGTAACATGGCGGTGCTGAGAGCTAAACCCTGTTTAAATCCGGGAGGAAGATCACCCGTCATAGAGTTCTCCCATGACAGAAGGTTTAACATTTTTAAAATAGCATTTTTCTTTTCATTGATCTGAGAACGTCTCAGACCATAGATCCCTCCAAAAAATTCGATATTTTCTGCGATAGTCAGATCATTATACAAAGAAAACTTTTGACTCATATACCCGATGGTGCGCTTAATCTGTTCACTCTGGGTCAAAAGATCGAATCCTGCTACCGATCCCCTGCCAGAGGTTGGTTTGAGCAGTCCGCAGAGCATGCGAATCAGAGTAGTTTTCCCGGCTCCATTGGCTCCCAAAAAACCAAAAATTTCTCCTTTCTGCACCTGGATGCTGATCTGATCCACGGCAATGAAATTTCCAAATTTTCGCGAGAGATGGTGGGTTTCCACTGCCCAGGTATTCATAACACCTCTTCGGTTGACGTCAGATTCAGAAAAACATCTTCAATGCTGGGTGTTTGTAAATCCCAGCTTTCAATTTTGTAGTTGGTCTCCTGCTGCCAGGTTTTCCAATCGCTTTCCGCCGGAACTTTTGCAAAAC
>CAYMXZ010000093.1:0-12888 GCA_964394475.1 uncultured Caldithrix sp.
AGGGTAAAATGACTGCAAAAATGATTTATAAACGCATAGGTACGATAATACTCCTTATTCAATTTAAGGTTTAGATAAAATGACTTCTACATTTTGCATGTACTCAATTCGATGTGAATGTTGATATTACCTTACAATTTTTAGGAGCTGAATCAATAATCATAAAATAAATAAAATTTTGTTAAAATCAATTGGAAACATTTCGTTAAATTTTCGTTTTATTAAGCATAATTTATACTTTTATGATACAGAAACTCCTAAATATCTGGCGCCCCGAAGTTTATCACAATAACAGTGGCAAAGCAACTTTTTTTGAAGGGTGGTTTTACAAGCTGGTCGATTCATCGCAAAAGAATATCATAGCCATCATTCCAGGTGTTTTCTTACACCATAACGAGAAGGAATCTCACGCTTTTATTCAGGTTCTGGACGGATTTTCTCACCGCGCTTATTATCATCGCTATCCGCTTTCACAATTCCAATCGTCTTCGAAAAACTTCAGTATCAAAATTGGGACCAATATTTTTACCAGCCACAACCTGGAAATAGATATTCAGAATGAACCAAAGCTGAAAGGACGATTAACCTTCACAGAATTGCAGAAATGGCCAGTTCGCTGGAATTCGCCCGGAGCAATGGGCTGGTATGCATTTGTTCCTTACATGGAATGCTATCATGGAATTATCAGTCTTGATCACCGAATTAAAGGTGAATTGCAATTAAATGACCGCCTTCTAAATTTTGATGAGGGTCGGGGCTATCTGGAAAAAGACTGGGGACGATCTTTTCCTCAGGCATATATATGGATGCAGGGAAATCATTTTGATCAATCGGGTATAAGTTTGGTCCTTTCTATCGCCAGAATCCCCTGGTTACGAGGGTATTTTCGAGGATTTATCATTGGATTTTTGTTTCATGGTAAATTATTTCGTTTTACTACCTATAATGGAGCGAGGTTAAAGAAGGTGAAGGTAGAATCAGGGGAAGTAAAGGTGGAAGTTGTTCATGGTCGCCATGGTCTACGGATAACGGCCCGGGGTGGTAAGCAAGGAGTATTACATGGGCCTTATGAAAACACCATGGTTGGTCGAGTAGCAGAGTCTCTGGATGCCACGCTTACTGTCTCATTATTTGAAATCAAAGATCACCGGGAAGATTTGCTTTATTCCGGTAAATCTGAAATCGCTGGTCTGGAAATGAACGGAGAACTCGCTCAAATTGTAGATTCTTGAATTCATTTGTCTAGAATTGGATAGATAGAGTTCGGAAGTTTTAGTTGAAAGATGAATACATTTTCAGGTGGTTGATCAATTAAATGATTGTTCAATTGAGAAAGTGATTTTATATTCAATAATTTAAATGATTCGGAGAATAATTGTGACAGAAAAAATGAACCGAAAATCAGTGGTAATGACCTTAATTTTGCTAACCATTTGTCAATTATCTTCTGGACAGATTTCCAAATTAGAGAAGCAAGATTATCTGACGGCGCGCGGGATGTTTGATGATGAAATGTATGAATTAGCCTTGCAGCAATTTCAGAATTTTTTGCAGAAATATCCCGGCAGTCTTTTGAAAGAGGAAGTTCATTTTTTACAGGCCGAGTGCTATTTTTACTTAGGTCGTTATCCGGAAGCGATTAAAAAGTATCAGGACCATCTAAAAGATTTTGCCAATGGGACGCTGGTAGATGAAGCTCTATATCAGATGGGATTGGCTTATTATAAAAGTGGCCAATACAATCTCGCCATTAATACGCTGCAAAAATTTCTCACCACGTATAGTCAGCATGAGATGGCGGCCGAGGCTTATTACTGGATGGGCGAGGCATATTATCGTTTGAAGCAGCTGGCAAAAGCAGAATCGGCCTATCTGCAGAGCATCAAGAAATATCCGAAGGCGGAAATCAAAGCCTATTGTTATTATAGTTTAGGCTGGATTTATCAGGACACGGGTAAGTTAGAGGCGGCCCTTGATTCCTACCGTAAGCTGGTGAATGAATTTCCTGATCACGATTTGAGCCTCGAAGCTTATTTTATTCAGGGGCAGATTCTCTATCAAATGAAGCGTTACGATGAGGCGATCGAGACCACATTGGAGGGCTTAAAGCGGGATAAAGAAGATCGTTATAAGCCGCAGGGATTATTTTTAATTGGAGAAGCGACTTTTGCCAGAGGTGAAGTGGCAAAATCGCGAGAACTTTATCAGAAAATCGCCGCAGAATTTCCTTATCACGAAATTTACTGGCAGTCCCAATTCTCCCTGGGGTGGACCTATTTTGCGGAAGAGAATTTTCAAAAAGCTTATGAAATTTTCCAGACCATCTTCACTAGTCGGCGCTCAGATCCAATTGGTTTGAAGAGTCTGTTTTATGCCGCTCTGTCTCAAAAGCTCTCCGCCAATTATGGTCAGGCCACACAGCTCTTCAACCAATTAGTGATCAACTATCCTGAAAATGAATATGCCGATGATGCGCTTTATGAGCAGGCGGGAATTGCTTTTGAGAAAGATCAGTCTGAAGAATCGTTGAGTTATCTTAATAAGCTGATTGACTTTTATCCGGAGAGTCCCCTGAGAATCCGCGCATTAAAAATGATGGCCGATAATTTAATCAATTTGAAAAATTATCGTTTGGCACTGGAAACCTTGAATAAAATTACCCAGCCTTCTGCCGATCTGAAAGCCGAAATCATTTTTAAGCGTGGTTGGTGTGCTTTCCAGCTGGGTGAATTTTCTTATGCGACTCAAATGTTTCAGATGTATTTGCAGGAATTCCCACAGGGGGCATTAACTGCCGATGCGCTTTATTGGTTGGGCGAATCCTATTACAATGATGGTAAATATGAAAATGCTCTGCAAACCTATGGAAGTTTTTTAAAACAGTATCCGCAGCATGAATACGCTCCTGATGCCAAATACGGAATTGCCTGGTGTCATTATCAGCTGAACCGTTACAGCGATGCCATCCGTGGATTTTCTGAGTTAGCACGAGTAAGTGATAAACCCATGTACAAAGCAGATGCCTATTTACGTAATGGAGATGCTTACTTTGCGCAGAAAAGGTACGACGAGGCCTTACTCAGTTATCAGCAATATCTGCAAAATTTTCCTGAGGGTCAGGAGAGGGAATGGGCTTTATTTCAAATGGGGATGTGCTACCTCAAGCAAGAAAAATTCACTGCGGCTCGCACCCAGTTACAGAAATTATTGCAGGATACCCGGAAAGGCGAGTATGACGAAAATGCCAAATATCTCATTGCTCGCAGTTATTTCATGGAAAATGATTTTGACCGAGCCATTGCCCATTATAAAGAGTTTGTGCAAACTTACCCCCAGAGCGAACTATTGCCCAGAATCTATTATGAAGTCGGTGATGCGTTTTATAATAAGCGTGATTTTCGGGCGGCGATGATCTGGTATGAAGATGTGATAAAAAAGTTTCCTGACAGTCCGGTAGCGGGGGAGGCGATTAACGGATTGCAATGGTCAGCGATGCAGATGGGGCAGGTGGAACAGGCATTCAAAGTGGCCGACCAATACATACAGAAAAATCCGGATAGCCAGTTAAGTCAGGAATTGTTGTTGCGGCGGGGAGATTTTTATTTCGGAATTAACAGGTTTCAGGAAGCAATCAGCGCCTACCAGAATTTTCTACGCCGCTATCCTGCCTCTCTGATGGCTCCCAAGGCTCAATACTGGATTGGACTTAGCTATGTCAATTTGAAACAAACCCGGGAAGCCACTCAGGAATTTGAAAAATTAATTCGTCAATATCCAGACAGTGAGGTGGTAGCGGATGCCCTTTTTCAGCTGGGAATTATTGCCCGCGATGAGGGTCAATTTGATCAATCATTAGAATATCTTCAACGGATAGTGGGTGGTAAAAATCGCCGCAGTCAGGATCCTTCTTTTCTCAGTGAGGTCTACTATCAAACGGGACTTACCTATCTGAAAAAAGATGACATGGCTGGCGCCCGAGCATCTTTTGAAAAATCGATCGCCGCTAATGAGGGATCATTCAGCGCCTATCAGGCTCGAATTGAGTTAGCAGAACTTATCGCACAGGCCGGTTCAATTGAAGAAGCCAGAAAATATCTGAACCGGGTGATTGAAGATCGAAATGATGAGCTGGCCGCGCAGGCCCAAAAAGTCATCGGCGATGTGTATTTTTTAGCCGGCAATTATCAGGAAGCCCTTACGAATTACCTGCGGGTAAAATATGTGTATCAGGCCTATCCTACCTGGGTGGCAAATGCCCTTTTTTCTGCTGGAAACAGCTACGAGAAACTCGGTCAGAAAGAGGAAGCGAAAAGAACCTATCAGGAAGTTGTTAGTAAATATCCGGCGGAAAAGATTAGTGAAAAAGCAAAAGAACGATTGGCAGTCTTATGAACATACAATTTGTGAAAACATTATTGGTGGTTTTCCTTTCGGGAATCACTTCTATCCTGTGGGGCCAGGAAGTATCTGATACGACCCGACAGGGTGAATCAACAATGGCTGCACAGAAGAAAGAACTCCCACCGATTCAATTGCAGGAATACACAATTGTGGGACTGGCTAAAATTTCTCTTCCTCATAAAGTTCGAACCCAAACCTTTCATGAAGTAGGAATTACCTGGTCTGAAAATGAAGAAATATTTGTGAAAGAGGTCCCGGATATTTCTTTTCAGGTGGCACGAATAAAAGCGACGCTTTTGCAGTTGTACGATTTTCCCTGGTTAGATTCCCACCTACACTATGGTGCTTACAACACCGCAGGATTGAATGTGAAGATGCAATTTAAAGCGCAGAATACTCTTCCTTATCTCATGGCTAATTTTCAACGCAGCGATGGTCATCTGACAAACGCGCAATGGACCACCGCGGCCTTGCTGGCCGGTGTGCATCAGAAGATTGGTGATATTCACCTGCTGCATGGATACACGGATTATTCTTTGAATAAAAAAGGTATCTGGGGTTTTCACAAACGTTATTCAGAAAATTGGGAAACCCTGACAACTTTCTGGGAAATTGGTGGCCAGGTAGAAGATCGCTGGAGTGATCATTGGCGAACTCATTTTACCGGAATCTATTTTTTTGATGAGCATGAGAATGCCTTTACCTACTCAGAAAATGGATATGATCTCAGCGGGAGTGCGATTTTAACGATTGAAAATACTAACTTCGCTTTAAAGGGCGGCATTCAGACCAGCGATATTGAAGTAAGCGATGGGAATCTCAGTCATTCCCTGCCGGATACACTGCGGTATTCGGGGAATAGGATTTCGCTGTTTAGTGGACAGGTAAATGTGCAGCAGCATTTTCATTCGGTTACGGCTGAAATCGGGGTACTGTATCAGCAGAGTGAAGATAAATATACGCATACTGGAACGAAACCAGATGAAAATGAACGATTCAGTCCCCAGATTTCTCTATCGGCTGGTTTTCAGGGAAGAGGAAAAATATACGCCCGGTATCGCCCGGGTTTGGAAATAAGGCGTTTTCGTACCGCCTTACAGTTAATACCATTTAGTGAGCTGGAGGGGATAAAATCCTTGAATCTGACTTCCCGCTGGGAAGGCGGGTTCGACTGGCACGCTTCCTCGGCTCTGAATCTGCAAATACTCAGCCGATATTCAGAGATGAAGAATTATCTGGCTATTGTCGCTCCCTCCGATTCCCTTCGGGCGGTATTTACTGGTGGTGGTTATCCGGGATGGATATATGGAATCCTGGACAGGGTTAAGATTCAAGAGGTTTATGTGAAGCTGGATTGGGTAATGAAATCGAAATTGAAAATGTTAAGCTGGTTAAACTGGCAGCAAAGTGACATTCGACAGGCGGATTATTTTTCACCTACGATCCTGGGCAACCAGATACCTTATTTCCCATCCATCTCGGCTCATGCAGAATTACGCTGGAATTTTTACCGTCAACACGAGCTGAAGTTATGGGGAGACTATGTGGGCAGTCGTTACGATGATCTTGAAAATCAGGTCGAAGTAAAAAGTTATGGGTTGGTGAATACCTCGCTTCACCTGTATTTAGGAAAGGGTTTTTGGTTTTTTATTAGCGGACAAAATTTGTTTGACACTCGCTACCAGGAATTTCGAGGATTTACTGCTCCTGGAATCACTGGAATAATGGGATTGCGTTTGACAATGTAAATTTTTAGCGGAATAATTTTTTCTTAGAAGTTCAATTTGAAGGAGAATGAGATGAGTTTACTTTCTGTTCTGGCTAAAGGTGGCTGGTTAATGATTCCTATTGCCTTGTTTTCTCTGATTGCCGTCGGAATTTTTATCGAAAGGGTGATGGTTTTTCGCAAGGTGAAGATCAATTTGAATGCCTTTCTACTGCGTATACGGCAATCTATTAGCAAGCATGATTATGATGGGGCACTGGTGATTTGCTCCACCACTCCTGGTCCGATTTCTAAAGTGATTGAGAGGGGTATTCGTTTGCGGGGTCAGAGCCGGGAAGAAATTAAGGATGCGATTGAAAGTGCTGGCCGCGCAGAAATTTATCAGTTGGAGAAAGGATTGGCCGCGCTGGCTACCATTGCAGGGGTCGCCCCTTTGACGGGCTTTTTGGGCACCGTCACCGGTATGATTCAGGCGTTTATGCGCATTCAGGAATTGGGAGGAAATGTTAATGCCACGGTGCTGGCTGGTGGCATCTGGGAAGCCCTTATCACCACTGCCGCCGGGTTGGTGGTTGGAATAGCCACCTTATTGGCCTACAATTATTTAGTGAGCAAGGTCCAGCGATTAGTGTTCGAGATGGAACTGAGTTCGACGAACTTATTGGAATTACTCACTCAATCGCAGAAGAAGGAGGGAAAAGAGGATGAAATTTGAAACTGAAAATAAATTTCTGAATACTTTTAGTTTTGCCTCTTTGACTGATATTGTCTTATTATTGCTGATTTTTTTTCTGTTATCTTCCTCTTTTATCATACAACCGGGTATTAAGGTGCAATTACCGAGAACGGAGACAGCGGCGGTCCACAGTGAGAAAAGTATTTACATAACGGTGACCAGAGCGGGTTCGATTTATCTGAATGAAAATCAGGTGTCGTTGGGAAAGCTGGGGGCAGAACTGCGGCGATTTATTGTCAGTGGCGAGAAACAAGTGATTGTTCTGCGAGCCGATAAGGAGGTAAAATTGGATCTGGCGGTGAAGGTGATGGATATATGTAAATCGGCCGGAGCGGAAAAATTTTTGATTGGCACCCAGCCGATAGGAGTGGAACCAGGCGTCGAGTGATACATAATCACCCAACTACCAGCCTGCAGAATAATGAGATAGGATAATTTTTCATGAATAAGAGATTATTAACCGATGAAAAAGTGATGTCCGTGAGCGGGACCCTTTTATTTCACGGGCTTTTAGTTATCCTGTTATTGCTGCTCACGGTCGATTTTCGCCCGGTTATCGAAGAATTTGCGGAAGTGACTTTTACCGGCGGCTGGCTGGCACCATCTACTGAATCGACGCCTTTACCGCGTGAGATTCCGCCTGAAGAGGTCTCTGCTTTTGAAGAAAGTGCCCCACCCCTGCCGGAGGAAATTGAATTGCCAGAAAGACGAGAATTGGATCTGAACGAACAGGAGATTATTCAGAGATTGCAGCCAGAACCGGAAAAAATATTTTCTCCGGGAAACGTGGTGAAAAAAATTCCCGAAACGGCGCCTTCACTTCCTACAACTCCTGCCACTACTCCGACTTTTAGTCGACAGGAAAAACAGATCGAAAGGGGATTGTTTCAGAAACAATTGGATGAAAAGCTTCTACAAGGCTCACAGAGAATACAACTGGATGCCAACCGGGAATTTGAAATTGACTGGGAAGGAGAATTTCAACGTGAGGTATATCAAAAACAGCTGCCAGAATTTCCCCCGGAAGTGCAGCGCGAGGCTATCATCAAAATACAATTCAGTGTCTTACCAAATGGTCAGGTGGGATCAGCAGTCTTATTGCAAAAGGGTGACACCCAGTTAGAAAATTTAACCTTACAGGCCTTCCGAACCTGGCGCTTCAGTCCCTTGCCCAATTACGTAGCACAGGTAAATCAGAATGGAGTAATTACCTTCCGATTTAAATTGAAGTAATTATTTTATATGATTATTGATTCAGCTCCTAAAAATTGGAAGGTCATACCAAAATTCACAAAGAATTGAGTACATGCAAAATGTAGAAGTCATTTTATCTACACCTTACATTGAAAGAGGAGTATTATCGCACCTATCCATTTATAATTGATTTTGGCAGTCATTTTACCCTAACCCCAACCCCTTTCCCTACCGGTAGGGAAAGGGGTAAGGGGATAGGGTACACGAAAAAAAGATACGTCAGGTAAATGTTGTATTTTTTATAAAAATCAGTTTGTAAACATTCAATTTTCATAACGTCTTTTCGGAGCTAAAGCAATAATCACCTGATTTTATTTTTGTGAACCGAAATTATAAGCAAAACCTATCCAGGGGAAAAAAGGAAAACCCCCTGTGTCTGCTCCCAACGGGTAAAAGAAGGCAAAATCAGCTGCCAATTTTTCTCCGAAAAATCTTATCCCAATGGAAAGAAGTTGAACCTCACTGTCAGGAATAAACCAGTTTTCACTGACAAATTTGATGGAGCCAGAAGCTCTCCATTCTCCCCCCAGCATAACCACCGGTTTTTTTGCGATTTCTCCTCCGCCAAACGCATATCCCAATCCAAAGGTGAGGGAAGATTTTTCGGTTCCATATGTTGACACGCCATACATAATTCCGGCTGAATGTATGTCCCCATTACTCTCTCCGTTGTCATCATCAAAGTCAGGAATCCTGATATAGAGCACCCCGGCCGATAAATCAAGTTTGCTTCTTTGGAGGAAAGTAATTTTAGGCGCAAGATAAACAAGTTGTTTAGAAGAACCGGGAAAAAGAGTGACGCCCCCGGCCAGGGCCAGCCAATCCGTTGCACCGTAAGCGATGAAAGGAAAAAACACCTCATAAACTGAAAAATAGCCCTGCCCTTGTTTCAGCGCTCTACCAGTGGCAGAAAATAATAAACGCGTACGGTTTGGATCGTCCCTCCATAAATTTCCCCCCACAAATTCTCCTTTTAAAAGCTCTTTTTTTCTCACCTGTGTTCGGGAAATTTTTAATTCTGTTCCTGACAATGTTTTAAATTGGATGAAATTTTCATCTTCGGCAATAATGTTTCCAATTAATTTCGATCCGTCATAAAGTTCGATTTGCCAGGTGCTGGTATCGGTATTGGTGCCAGATTGAGCGTGAAGAAAAAAATGGATCAAAATAAAGAGTAAGAAGAGTGACAAGAAGAGCGGTGAATTTCTCATGGAATGCTCCTCCTTATGTTTGCTGTAAATATAGTTCTGAAACATTTTAAATCATTGTTTTTTTTGAGAAAAATTTCCAATCGGTAAAGCAACAATCCTCAAAAGTTTTTTATGCTTTCTTTGGGGTTCGGTGTAATATCGTACACAAGGAAAATTATTTATGATCTGCCTCTGATGATGGTGAGAAAATTTAAGTCCAGCATCACACGCAGCTATGAAATTTTAGGATTATTGCCTTTGTTCTAAAAATTTTTAATGGACAGGGTTTTTTAAATATATTAAATAAATTAATATTTAGCCATAAATATACTTTATATACTCTACCCCATGACCCGTCTGAGCCGGGCAGGCTTTCCCCCGCGCCCAGGGGAAGGGCGAGGATTAGCCTGACTGCTATAAACAGAGGTGATACGGGTTCCAAATTATTTATAAACAAGGAAGAAATACCACTTTACTTTTATTAAGGTGGTTATGGAGATACTGGTGTACTAATCCACGAGAGAATTCATTCCGGTTTTGGAATTGTCTGGAAAGGAATTCATTCAATTTAATTTTGAGCGAAAGCAGCAATCATAGAAAATTACCGTAAAAAATTCTTCGATTTTCTTTCACCTGTTGCTTATATTCTTACGCCTCTGAAAAAGAAAATTTGATGAGCTGATTGAACTAAAATTTTGCTATTTTGTAGATAAAACAGATTACTTTTAAGAGGGAATGACCCGGGCAAGTAAAATGAGCATAGAAGCAGGTGCCACCATTTCTCATTATCGACTTCTGGAAAAATTAGGTTCAGGTGGTATGGCTATCGTGTTCAAAGCCATGGATACAAAACTGGAGCGCTTCGTCGCCCTGAAATTTCTTCCCATGCAGGTGGGGGTTAATGCGGAAGATAAGCAGAGATTCATCCAGGAAGCAAAAACGGCCTCCGCCTTAGACCATCCCAATATCTGCACCATTTATGAAATCGATGAAACTCCAGAAGGACAGGTTTTCATTTCCATGGCCTATTATCAGGGCGAAACTCTGAAGGATAAAATTGAACGGGGACCGTTATCACTGAAAGAAGCCATTCATCTCAGCCGGCAAATCGGAGAAGGGCTGGCCAAGGCTCACGAGAAAGGCATTGTCCATCGCGATATTAAGCCAGCAAATTTGATGGTAACCACCGATCAGGTGGTAAAAATCCTGGATTTTGGAGTCGCCAAATTTCAACGCAAAACACGGTTTACCAGTCCGGGTTCTATAATTGGAACACCAGCCTATATGTCGCCCGAACAGGCTTCCGGCAAAACAGTAGACCATCGCTCAGATATCTGGGCCATGGGAGTTATTCTTTTCGAAATGTTGACGGCCCATCTTCCTTTTGAAGGAGAAACTGATTTAGCGTTGATGTATTCCATCGTGAATGAAGACCCATTGCCATTGAGCAAATTTCGGGGAAACATTTCTGCTGATATACAGAGGATTATTCAGAAAACGCTGGCCAAAGATCCTGCCGAGCGCTATCAGAGTGTGAAAGAATTACTGGCGGACTTTGACCTCTTTGAGCGAGGTAGTTTATCGACAGCCGAGACCAGAGTGTTGGTTCCCACGCCGGTCAGCACCATGCCTTCCATCGCCATTCTTCCCTTTATAGATTTAAGTGCCGAAAAAGATCAGGAATATTTTTGTGATGGTCTCACGGAAGAAATTATCAATGATTTGTCGCGAGTAAAAGGATTGCGGGTAGCCTCCCGAAATTCAGCATTCCAGTTCAAAGGGAAAAATCTTAACATCTCGCAGATAGGAGAAGGTCTAAAAGTACAAAAAGTATTAGAGGGAAGCATTCGCAAAGGAGGTAACAGAATTCGGATAGCGGTGCGCTTGATTAATGTCGCCGATGGATTTCTGGTATGGGCCGATGACTATGAGCGGGAGTTGTCGGATATTTTTGAAATCCAGGATGATATTTCACGAGCAGTCGTTAAGAGTTTAGAAATTCAGTTGATCGGTGGGGAAGAGAAAGGGCCAGTAAAGCATTATACCGATAACGTTGAAGCCTACTCCACCTATCTGCGGGGAAGATTTTATTGGAACAAAAGAACTGCCGAGTCGCTGGAAAAAAGTATTGAATATTTCCAGTCGGCCATCAGAATCGACCCTCAATATGCGCTGGCGTATGCCGGCCTGGCCGATGCGTATATCGTCCTGGGACTTTATGGAAGATATTCACCTACTGAAGTGATACCCAGGGCTTTGCAGGCGGCAGAGCATGCTTTACAAATTGATGAAATGCTGCCGGAAGCTCATGTCTCGCTCGGTTGTGCCAGAGCAATCTATGAATGGAAGTGGCAGGAGGCTGAGGAGCAATTTAAAAAAGGGATTGAATTAAAACCGGATTATGCACTGGCTCATCAATGGTATTCCATTAATTTATTAACTCCTCTGGGAAGATTCGAAGAGGCCGATCAGGAAGTTAAAAAGGCCTTAGAATTAGAGCCGTCTTCACTGGCGATTAATGCAACAGTTGGTTTGAATTATTATTTTGCCCGTCGCTATGATGAAGCCATCGATCATTTTCACCATACCCTGGATATGGATCCTGATTTCCCGGTTACCAACTTTTTCCTGGGTCGTGTTTATGTGCAGAAGGCCAAATTCAAAGAAGCCATTGAGCATTTTCAGAAAGCCTTAAAATTCTATGGAGATAGCACTAACATGTTAGCGACCTTTGGACATGCGGCTGCTCTGGCCAATAAGGTAGATCTTGCCCATAAAGTATTAGAACAGCTTTTGGACATTTCAAGGAAAATGTATGTGTCTTCTTATGACATCGCGTCGATTTACTGTGGATTGGGGAATATTGACCAGGCTTTATCCTGGTTGGAAAAAGCCGTAGAGGAACATGCCTATTTATTGATTTATCTTCATATCGATCCCATCATGGATCCGCTGCGTAAAGATGCCCGATTCGAGGTTCTGTTAAATAAAATCCAAAGTAAAATGTGATCGGCTGCATTTAACAAATGAATTTTTGTTCGTAATTATGGCTGTGACGTTTTTTGTTTTTTTATGAATATTGAAAGATAACTGAGCACCATGACAGCAAAGAAAGTTCCAGAAAAAGAAGCTCGTCCTGCTGAACCCCCGGTAATAAAGCTTTCAGTTTTACAAGAAGGTAAAGAACCCGGTGAATATGAATTTCGTAAATCATTTTTTATCGGGCGGGAAGATAGTTGTGAAGTACAAATTTTGAGTCTGGGGGTGAGCCGCAAGCATGCCGAAGTCTTTTTTGAGAAAGGTCGCTGGTGGATTAAGGACTTGCATAGTGCAAACGGGACTTTTCTAAATGGTGAGAAAATTGACAAAGTACCTCTTGGTCGTTCTACCCGCCTGGAAGTAGGAACCGGCGATGCCTCGCTGGTATTCACGATCGAAGGATTTTCGAGCGATGCCAGGACGATACGGGAAGCACCCCCCTCAGTAACTCAGGTAATCAAAAGATATTTTACAGAAGAGGAAGATAAGAAGCCCGGCGAGCATACGATTCTGATTCGAGGAGCATTCAAGCGATTACAATC
>CAYMXZ010000094.1:0-12796 GCA_964394475.1 uncultured Caldithrix sp.
AGGAACCCCACAGAAGATTCAGTGGCTTATTATATTTTGTATCGGGCGTTATCCGGTACCGATACCAACTTTACCATCAGCCAGTACGTTTCAATTCAAAATGTACCACAAACTGTAGCCGGTATTGAACGGGTAGCGACAGTTGACCACACCCAGGAAATCCGGCCTGGTTTTTTTATTTCATATCGAGTGGTGGCCGTCGATTCAGAGGGTCTGCGTTCGGATTATTCTGATCCAGAAGGAGTTGGAATACCCCAAATAAACTTCACACTCACTGTCATCGATTCAGGGCGAACCACCACAGTTCCCTTATCTGAATTCTTAAGGGATCTGGATGATCCCGTTTCCCAATTAATTGTTGATATTCCTCAGACCACCAATCTACAAGTTACGCGTATTGGGAATAATCTTACTATCTCCCCCAATCCTATCACATTTAAAGGTCTGGCTAATTTTGTTATTACCGCAACCGACCCGGAAGGTTTTTGGGACAGAAAAGTGGTTAACTTGAATGTGCTTCCTGCCGGTTCGCCAAATCAACCTCCAATGGCTCAAAATGATCAACTAACTACTCAAAAAGGGACAGCAGCTACTTTTAATCCTCTCATCAATGATACAGACCCTGATGGTGATCCCATCCTAATAAATTTACCCTTTCCCATTTTACCTCAACATGGTTCAGCTGACTATTTAGGAGACTCGTTACTGCGTTACATTCCTGAAGCTGATTATGAGGGTCAGGATTTTTTTGATTATCAGATCAGCGATGTAAGGGGAGGAAGAGATACCGCCAGAGTACAAATCACCATTCTACCGGCTGAGGTCGAGGGGGAGAATACCATTGCTTTCCCCAATCCTTTAAAAATTTCCAGTGGACAAAATGTTTTGGTGATTGAACCCATCTCATCTGAAGCGCAAGAATTCTGGCTTATTTCTCCCGGTGGTAATTTAGTCTATAAATATCCTTTTAGTGGTACTCCGCCTCCTCGGTTAGAGTTGTCCTTTGAAAATGCCGAGTTAAGAAAACTGGCCAGTGGTCTTTACATTTATCTCATCAAAGGAAAGGGAGATAAAAAGTTAAAATCGGGGAAGGTGGCCATTATTCGTTGAGCAATGCTTCCGGAGCGGTATGATCAGTTTCTCTCTTTAAAGAGTACAATTAACGCTCCAACGCCGAACACAATATTGCCAATCCAGGCAGCCAGCCAGGGATCCAGGTCGCCTTTGTGACCCAACACCTGGCCGGTTCGCAAAAACAGAAAATAAATAAAGCTGATTAACAAAGCGATAGCGAATCCAAGAGCCGGTCCGCTCCGCCGCTTCCTGGCCGCCAGCGGAGCACCAAATAAGACAATGATAAAATTCGCCAGAGGATAGGAGATTTTCATGTAAAGATCTACCAGCCATCGTTTGGCATCCGCACCCAGCGCCAGCATCTTATCCACAAAACGGTTCAGTTCGGCATAGTTCATCTCTTCCGGCATGATTTCCAGATCAAGTAAGTCCTCGGGCTCTACCTTACTCTGTTCATAAATCAAGGTATCCAGACGGGTAACTATTTCGGAACTATCCGTCATGATGCGAACTGTAACGTCTAACAGTTCCCAGCGATTCTTTTCGGAATTCCATTGCATTAAACGTGCATCATAACGTTGAACAATTCTGTTATCCTCAATCTTGAGGATATTTACTTTGTGTGCTCTCTTTTTATTCATCTCGTAGAACTGAATATAGAGTTGTCGATTGTCCTCATCCTGGATGGCAATCTGATTGCGCGAGGCTCGCAATTGTCGGGACTCTTTTTTGATATTATACCGATAAATATCCAACCGCATGCGGTTGGCCTTTGGGACTAAGGTCTCTCCGGCAATTCCAGATAAGAAACTGATGATCAGGGATAATATGAGAACCGGGAGTAAGATGCGGTACAGACTTACACTGGAGGTCTTGATGGCAATGATTTCATTATGTTGAGCCATTGAACCTAAAGAAAATAGACTGCTCAATAGCATAGAGATAGGCAGGGTGAGGATGATGATATAGGGAATATAAAAAACGTAATAAAGGAAAACCTGGGAAAAAGTAGCATCGAAGGACAGAAATTTATCAAGATTTTCGATCAAATCAATCACCACAAAAATAACCACAAATGCCATGATATTAAAAAGCAGAATAATCAGAAACTTGCGGATGATATAACGGTCCAGGATTTTCATCACGATGACTGCTCTTCTCCTTTAAAAAACAACTGCAGGTATTTGGGTAATCTCTCCCAGTGGATAAAGGTGGTTTCTTTTACCACCCGGTAGGTTAAATAAATTCCGATGGCGCCCACAATAATATTGGCCAGCCACATGGCCAGAAAAGGAGAAATTATCTGACGGTCAGCCAGTTCTTCTCCTCCGATTAAAAAAATCCAGTATAATAAGAAAAAACCAACGCTGAAGGTGACCCCCACTCCCAGACTTCCTCGACGGGCTTTAATGCCCAGCGGGGTACCAATCAGAATAAAAACAATGCTGGCAAAAGGAATGGAAAATTTTTTATGGATCTCTACCTGAAAACGATAGATTTGCTTTTGGTAGTAATCGATATTGTTTTTTTCATTTTCAATTTTTTGAATCACTGCCTGCGTTTTACGAATTAATTTTGAGCGCTGGTTTTGCAGATCTTCTATACTGGAAGAAAGCAGATTTTGTGTTTCTGCTATACCGACACTATTCAAAATTCGCTGTAAAGTATCGGGATGCACATAATATTCCTGCAAGATTTGTTTAACATTTTCTCTGGAATTTTTAATGGATCTCTGAAATTTGGCGACTTCGTTTTTCATCATTTTAACGCTCATTTCCCGGTCACTGCGGTACTCATCTTCCTCGCGGCGAAATACCAGCTCGGGAGCGGGTATATAAAAATTATTTACTGCAAATTGCAAACGTCGGTATTCTGAGTAATCCCTGGAGTTAATCTCATGAATTTCACCGTCGAATAGCGTAAACACTAACCGTTCTCGCTCCTTATCGAAAATGAGGCGACCGCGATTGGCAATCACCGTTCGCTGCATATCGGCACTGTTGCGATCGAAAATGGTGATTTTTTTCAAACGATCGGCCGCATCTTCTGAAAATTCCGGCCCAACAATATCGCTCTTCTCCACTACTTCTCTTCCCAGCGATCTTTCAATTTCCTGTATTAAGATACTATAATTGCCCAGGGTCATGTAAATGCCCTGCTCCAGCTGCAGCGTCGGCTTTTTTCGGCTAATGCTGGAAAATAACAACCGTGCCCGATGATTGTACTCTGGTAAGAGCTGATCATTAAACCAGTACATAAAAACCGTGAGCAAAATCGTGGAAATCAGAACAGGACGAATAATTTTATAAAGACTGATTCCAGAGGTTTTTAAAATTGTAATCTCATTGTCCGCAGATAATCTACCAAAAGCCATCAGGGCAGCTACCAACACCGACATGGGAACTGCCAGGGCAAACATCCAGGCCAGATTAAGATAAATAAACTCCAGAATGGTCAGAAAGGAGAGCCCTTTTCCAAATATTCGACCAATATACTGAACGATGAATTTGGTGATGAAAACGAACATGATAACAGCCAGTGAAAACAAAAAAGGACTGATGTGTTCTTTAATGATATAGCGGCCCAATATGAACATAATCTGTTTCCTAAAATCCAAACAAGTTAATTAATTAAAAATTTTAGCTCAAGTGGAATTACTGAAGCAGCTGTGTCGAGTTTTTTGCCGAAACCATGAGATTTCGGGAACGAATATTTTTGTTTGTCGTATCAGGACAAATGTTTTTTATATTCATACTAAAACTCGGAGGAAATATTTATGGTTACTATGCTCAAAAATATAAGTGCTATCTGCTTTCTGGGATTGTTTGTGCTTTTTTCATTCGCTATGGCTGATGAAATAGAAAAAGCACCAAATTTTACTCTGAAAGATTATCAGGGTAAATCTCATTCTCTGTCTGATTATAAAGATTCCAAAGCAATCGTAGTTATGTTCATCGCCACCCAATGCCCGGTTTCCAATGATTATAATGGCCGAATGGTTGCTCTCTATAAAGATTATCAGCCGAAAGGTGTATCTTTCCTGGCCATTAATTCCAATAAACAAGAAAGTGTGGAAGAAATCAGCCAGCATGCGAAAAAACATGGGTTTCAATTTCCGGTTTTGAAGGATCCTGAGAATGTTATTGCCGATAAGTTTAACGCACAGGTCACTCCGGAAATCTTTGTGCTCAATTCCAGCTTCGAGGTGTTGTATCATGGCAGAATTGATGATTCCCAGCGGGAAAATGAAATAAAAACTCATGATTTGCGAAATGCACTGGACGAAATTTTAGCAGGGAAAATTGTATCCAGACCCGTAACGAAAGCTTTTGGGTGCACCATCAAGCGAGTGCAGAAATGAAGTTGTTTGTAGTATATCTTTCCCTGCTCCTGATCTTGCTGATAATGAATTGTTCAGATCAGCAGGAGCAATCGGCAAAAAACGCAAAGGAGAAAGTCCCACCTGTAAGCGTTTCTGATATAAAATTGCTGAATGAGCAGCAATTGCAAGAGCTGGTGACACAGAGAAATGGAAAGGGATTATTTCTCAATATATGGGCCACCTGGTGCCTGCCCTGTCGTGAAGAGTTTCCCGATCTGGTAAAATTAGCCAACGCCTTCAGCGACAAAAATGTTGAGTTTGTGGCCTTGAGTGTGGATTATCCGGATGAGATCGAAAGTAAAATTCTACCCTTCCTGCAAAAGAACCCTTTAAATTTTTCACTCTATGTGCAGAATTTTATGGACAAAGAGCAGGCCATTAATTTTTTAAATGAGCAGTGGAGCGGAGCTCTTCCGGCAACGTTTATCTATGACTCCAGCGGAAAACAGCAACATTTTCTCTTAGGACAGCATTCCTATGAGGATTTCTCTAAGGTAATGAAACCCCTGTTTGATTAAAGCTATTGAAAAACCCTGCCGCAGAGCAGGGTTTTTCCTGGCGCGCATTTGAAATTCTTACCCTCCCCATTCATAAATCTCATTTTTAACTTCTATTGTATTTTACTGACCCAGAATGATAAATTTGACCGGTTTGTGTAAGTAAAATTATCAAAGAAAGGTTGAGTCATGTTGCGCAAAATTCATTTGGTTTTATGGATTTTTCTGGGAATATGCTTGTTATCTTTTTCTCCTTATGGGAATGCTCAGGATATTACAGTGGAATGGATATTTTCTGAGGAATGCAGAAATCTTGACCGACTGCCGAATTATTTCTGGACAACCGAAGGCTGGGCGATTCTCTATGATGCAAAGCGTCCCGAAGCAGAAAGAAAATTTGAAAAATTCGATCCCACCAATGGAAGAAGGGAAACTTTATTTGATATGTCTAAAGCCCTGCATAGCCTGGCTGAGAGTCTAACAACCTCTGAGGTGCCAGAAGTATTGCCCTGGCCTGAATACTTTTCCAGGGATGGACGATGGGCACTGTTCGACTTCGCTGATGATTTGTACGTACTCGATATTCAAAAAGCGAATTTCCTGAGAATAACCCACTCGTCGGAAGTAGATTCCTGTGCCCAATTTTCACCTGACGGCATGAAGGTGACCTATGTGCGCAAAAATGATCTTTATGTATATGATGTGCAAAAACGACAGGAAATCCGTTTAACATTTGATGGTTCGCAACATATCTTGAATGGCAGGCTTTCCTGGGTGTATTGGGAAGAAATTTTTGATCACAGTGATTTCGCCTATTGGTGGTCAAATGACTCCCGGGCAATAGCCGTGCTGCAAACCGATGAGAGCGAGCTGCCCCGCATTTATCATTCTGATTTTCAACCCCAGACGCCGCGGGTCATCGTTCAGAAATATCCCAAAGCAGGGCAGGTAAATCCCAGAGTACGTCTGGGAATTATAGAATTAGATCAACCAGTCGTAAAATGGATTAATCTTGATCCAGAACGCTATGAATATTTGGTGCGAGTAAATTGGCTGCCTGATGATTCACAAATCATTGTGCAAACCATGAATCGTGCTCAAACCAAACTGGATGTTTACGGGGTAGATCGGCAGACACAACAGGCCCGGTTAATTTTAGAGGAAACGGATCCGGCCTGGGTGAGAGTACATAACGATCTGGTATTCATTCAGCTGGGTAAAGAATTTATCTGGGCCTCCGAAAGAGATGGATATAATCATCTTTATCGCTATACGATTGATGGGAAATTGCTCAATCAAGTCACTTCAGGAAATTGGAGCCTGCGGTCTTCAGGTAGTGGTTCTTACTGGATTTCGGATGTGGTATGTGGAGTCGATCCTGCGCATCAATGGGTATATTTTACCGCGCAGGAAAAATCGGCTATCGAGCGCCATCTCTATCGGATAAAATGGGATGGCACACAGTTTCAACGTATTTCTAAGGAAGCAGGCAATCACCGAATTGATTTCAGTCCCGATATGAAATTTTATTTTGACCGATATTCCAGTCATTCCCATCCGCCGCAATTAAATCTCCATAGAAACGATGGAGAACGGCTTGATGTCATCAGCCAGTCCGATACGGCATTTTTAAGTAGTCTTCGCCTTCAGTATTTTACCTATTTTACTATTCCGGCCCGTGATGGTTATGCCATACAGGCAGCACTGCTTACACCAGAAAATTATAATCCTCTGCAAAAATATCCGGTGATTCTCGACATTTATGGTGGACCGGCCGCTCCCAGTGTCGTCGATCAATGGGATCGCGATATTTATTTTCATAATCTTTTATTACAAAAGGGATATCTGGTTTTTAGTATGAATAATCGAAGTGCTTCGGGAGAAAGTAAATTATTGGAACGCACGACTCTTAAGAAATTATGGAGCGATGTCGAGCTCAATGATTTACTGGACGCGGTTGCCTGGTTAAAAAGTCAAAGCTTTGTGGACAGCACTCGGTTGGGAATCTGGGGATGGAGCGGAGGTGGAATGCATACCTTGCTGGCTATGACTCGTTCCGATGCCTTTAAAGCAGGTATCGCGGTAGCTCCCGTCAGCGACTGGTTATTTTATGATACCTTCTATACTGAATTTGCGATGAAAACCCCGGCCGAAAATCCAGACGGTTATGAGCATACCTCACTGGTAAAACGCGCAGCAAATTTGCATGGCCGATTGTTGCTGGTGCATGGGACTTATGATGACAATGTACATATTCAAAATACCTGGGCGTTTGCCAATGAACTGATTGCCAACAATATTAAATTTGATATGATGATTTACCCCATGCGAAAACATGGCATAGAAGATAAAGCAGCCCGGATACATCTTTATAATAAAATGGTAGAGTTCTGGCAAAACTACTTATAATGTTCAGAATGATTTCCAATCTGATTCGCCTGATTCCTCGCAATTGAACGCAAAACGGTGAGAGACAACAATTACTCAAAACGATTGTTATTTCCTGCCACCCGCAATTCAACGCAAAAATAATTGCCGCTTTTAACGGGTTTAATGAAGGGTCTTACACTCTGCAAGTATTTCAGCAACTGATATTACCTTCTCACTAATAATAAATCCGGTCGAATAAGAATTCTTGTTAGATTTTTCTTCCTTGTTCAGAAGAGAAAAGATTTACTTTGTTTTCGGAGGAGATGCTCTTCAAAAAATGATAATGCGATGAGAATGATCAAAGTTGCTATTGCATAATCAGATTTGAATAGGCCGGGAATTCCAGTAAATACTGCTTTGAACATGTTCCATAAATGATTAAGAGATGGTAGAAAATGTGAAAGGGTTTGAATAACGGAATTAAAGTCATAGAGATAGATGATGAAGCCAAAGGCGGAAATACCTCCCAGAATGGCCATAAGGATATCATAATGAATAGTAGAATGAGAGATCTTTCTTTCCTGTTGGAGACGGGAGAGCACGGCTCTCTCAAATTCCGGCGATAATTGAAAATCCGGTTCCTGCGCCAGAAAATGATAGATTTCCTGATAATATTTTACTTCTTGTTGACAGCTTTGACAATTTATCAGGTGATGGTTGAATTCCTGTTCTTCCTCAGCGGGTAGCTGGTGATCTAAATATCTTTGTATATCGTTTTCATTTAAATGAGATACCATCACAATTCCTCCAGGTGATAATGATGCATCAATTTTTTCTTTAGATAATATCTGGCGCGGAAAAGATAACTTTTTATGGTTCCTTCGGGTAAGTTCATTACCTCAGCTATTTCGCGGTATCCCAGTCCATCCAGGTGGAATAGAGTAAGGGCCAGGCGGTAATTGACAGGCATTCTTTCCATTTCAGTCATTACTTTTACTTTTAGATCAGTCCATACTGCTGATTCAACGGGAGAGATGATATCTCCCTCAACGTCTTCCCAGTTCTTTTCCTGCCAGAAGTCTTCCATTAAAAAAGTCTTCTTTTTTTCAAGATAATTTAAACAGCAGTTATAGGCAATTCGGCCAATCCAGGTGGATAATTTTGCTTCCTGCCGAAAGCTGGAAATGTTTTGAAAAATTTTAAAAAACACATCCTGACAGATATCTTCACGATCGGCCGAATTATTAATCATGCGAAAAACAATATGAACGACCAGCTTTTTGTAAGCTCGCAGTAATTCCTCAAAAGCGCCTTTCCTGCCCTGCAGGATGTCTGCCACTAACTGCCGATCTTCCGGTCTTCCATGCATAGCTATATTGACAGAAAAGTCAGAAAAAAGTTGCATTTTTTGTATGATGCAACTTTTTGGAAAGGAAGCGGTCAATTATATCAGAACATAACCAAAAGGAGTCACTTTATGAATTCAGACATATTTGTTCCCCTCATCATTTTTGGATTTTTTGCATATGTAATTAAAATTCTCTCTGACAATCGGGTCAGAAATCGGTTGATCGAAAAGGGAATATTGGACGAAAAGGTGAAGTTTCTCTATCTTGATACTTTTCAGAAGAAGAATTTTTCTTCCTTGAAGTGGGGCATGGTTTTGATCGCCTTGGGTCTTGCCCTGTTCATCGGAGAAATTCTGCCGGAAGATAATCAGGAAGAAATGACTTTTGGTCTGATGTTACTGTTTGCCGGAATAGCCTTTTTAATCTACTATTTTTTAACAAAAAGGATGATAACAAAAACTTCCGCGGAAGAGTGAAAACTGTTAAAAAGGGTCTTTGAAGGTGAATTTAGGAACAGTTCAGGCTCGCTGGCTCTTGATCGAAGAATAGGCCAGGTATAAAAAACCAAATTGGAATAGCAGGAAAAAAGGCAGATACCAATAAAAACCTTCTCTATAATAGTAGACAGATCCGTAGAGAAAGTAACCCGCTATGAGCAATTCGAGAAGGTGTTGATAATCTCGCTCTGGTTTATAGATCTTCGATCGCCATTCACCGCGATGGCCTTCTATCCGATACTTGGGTGTTCGTTTGAAATCGCTCTTCAAGCCCATCAGAGCTTCCACGGCCGCCCGACTGTTGTTCAGGGAAAGTCCTATTCCAATTCCCACTAAAAAAGGCAGAAAGATGATTTCGGGCCAGAGCTTACCCGTCGTGTCTTTAATAGCGGTTGCATAATAAATGACAGCCAATAAAGCCGAGATGAGAAAGGTAAGGAAGTACCCCAACACTAACCAATTCCACTGCAATGATAATTGAAACTTCAGCAAGGGAATCAGGAGAAGGGCAGGAATAATCATTAACAAATAAGCGATATTGCTGCTCAGATGAATCAAAGCTTCCAGCCGGATGTAAAAGGGCAGTCGAGAGTGAATGATATGTGGAAATAATTTCAGAGCAGTTTGAACCGAGCCTTTTGCCCAGCGGTGTTGCTGATTCTTATAGGCATTGATTTCGGCCGGTAGTTCGGCAGGGGCGATGACCTCCGGTAAGTAAAGAAATTTCCAGCCTGCCAGCTGGGCCCGGTAACTCAGATCCAGGTCTTCGGTGAGGGTATCATGCTGCCACCCCCCCGCATCCAGAATGGCTCTTTTCCGCCATACCCCGGCTGTTCCGTTGAAATTAAAAAACCGTCCGGTGCGATTCCGCGCCAGATGCTCAATCTCAAAATGGGCATCTAAAAGAATGGCCTGAATTCTGGTGAGCAGCGAAAAATTCCGATTGGCATGTCCCCAACGCGCCTGCACCATGCCAATGCCCTCCGTCAGTAGATGAGGAATGGTTTTTTTCAAAAAATCGGGTTGTGGGAAAAAATCGGCATCAAAAATGGCAACATAATCAGCAGAAGTTCTCTCCAGGCCATACGCTAATGCACCTGCTTTAAAACCTTTGCGTTTGTTGCGTCGGATATGATCAACAAAATAACCCCGACCTCTCAGTACCTCGGTAAAGCGGGCAATTAAGGTACTGGTGGCGTCAGTGGAGTCGTCCAGAATCTGAATATGAAGTTTTTCCTTCGGGTATTCCAGAGAAATGACAGATTTTAGTAACCGTTTGATCACATATTTTTCGTTAAATACCGGGAGTTGAATACATACCATCGGCCATTCTGCTGGCAACGGAGGAGGTGAAAGAGGTTGCTTCTTGTATCTGTTGTATACTCGAAGTAAAAAATATTTATGAATTCCAAACAAAGCTAACATGAGAATAGAAAGAAAATAGAAGAAGAGAAAAATAGCTGTCTGCACTGTCTGATCCTTACCGAAGCGTTAGAAACCTAACCTTAATGAAAAGAAATCCATAACCAACATGGATTTTATGTTCTGATATGCGTTTAAATTTAATTAAAAAAAAAATAATTACCTATTTTTTATTTAATTTTTCTAATGAAAGCATCCCCTCCTTTAAAAATCTATTCGCTGTGAGGTGACGGTAACGAAAAATGAAAGGTAATCAATGACTGGATTTACCCCTTTTGTCATTTTATGACATAATTTCGCACAGCTGGCCTTCAAGTATACTTCAGAAAAGGGACGAATTATTTAGAATGCGTATCCGCTGGATTTTGTCTTACCCGGTTTTTTAATATCTGGTACGCTTTTACCGGATCATTTTCATTCAGTAACAGTTGCTCCGTCTGGCAGTAAATTCGTTCCACCTTTTCTTGGTAGTCAAACTTGATATTAAAATATTGCAGGGTTGCTAATCCCAGCTGGCTGACGAGTTCTGCTTTGACCTGACTGATATGAAAATATGCTAACAGCAATGCCGCAGCCTTACCCACGATTTTGTCACACACCACGAGTTCCTGTACCGGGATTTCATTCCGCTGCAGAAATAATTCCAATTCAAACAGGGGATAGATCCAGTTGCGGTCACTGTAAAATACCAACCGGGAATGATGATATACTTCTAATGAGTGATGCATGTCAAAACTCATCAGCCGTGATTAGAAAGTAAAATGGTGATTCATCTTTTATTTGAATTCAACCACGTCGGCACGGATAAATACTTTGACGGCGGTGTATACACCTAAATTCAGAGACTCGGAATCATATCGCAAGTTGGTTAGCGCCAATTTGCGTCCTTCAATTTTACCATATTGGGTCTCAAACCGCTTCCATAAATCTTCCAGAGCCTCTTTGTATAACATTCCGGTTCCCTTCACCCGCGCTAAAGCCATGGTTTGCGTGCTTGACCCCAGAGACATGGTGAATCCCAGAACATAGGCCGCTTCCGACTGCCCAATCAGATTTGGAGCCACAATCTCAAAATTGGCATCAGATAATTCCACACTGGTGGTATGAATTCCCACCAGCATCCCGTTATTGGCACAACCTGCTAAAAGTAGCAGGAGACCGGATACGCTGATCAACACCACAATTTTTCTTAACATCTTCTCCTCCATTTTTTACGATGAGTAATTTATTTATCGCTCATTCAGCACGGAATCAATATAACGATTTATATTTCGAAATTAAAAAAAATTCAGATAAGTCTTACGGGTTTTGAAGACCTTTTATTTCTTTATATCTTATTTTATCCTGGTAATTCTCAGGCGAATGCAGAAATCGATACGTATCAATTCTTTGATTGAAGAGGATACCCGTCCCGTGGGAATCAAAATATGCGGGAAAATAGTAATTCTTAATCATTGAGGGGCTCTAATGATTCAGAGGAATATTTATCTTGATGAATTTGGGTTGCACTCACTCCCTGCTGTTTTAGCCAGCTGGTCACTTCCTGTATCATGTTTTGTAAGCCACAAAGATAATAATGAATAGTGGAGTCTATCGGTAACCTGTCGAGTAGATCTGTCACGTGGCCATAATGATGTCCAGCAATTTTTTCCCGGGAAATGGCTAAATGGGTAGGGCAGTGCTTCGTAAGTTCGGGCAACACGATGGCTTCCTTGAAATAGCGAACGCCATAAAGGATTTGCAATGGTGGTCTATTGGGATAACTTTTTAAATAAGAAACAAAAGGTGCCATGCCGGTTCCGGTAGCAATAAAGATAAATTCGCCATTCTTATGGGCAAATCCCGGGCGGAAATTTCCGGACGGCAAGCTGGTGATGATGGTCTCTTGAGGTTGTAAATGATAAAGAAATCGGGTGATTTTTCCTCCCGGGACCTTCCGGATTATAAAACTAAACCACGGTTCAGTAGTCCCCGACGCTATGCTGTATTCCCGATAAATAGAAGGTTGGTCACTGACCATCGATATATACTGACCGGGGTAAAAATTTTCATGGTTGCGACTGAGACGAATTTCGAAAATTTCACTGGTGTGATGTATCACTTTTTCGACGACCCGTCGAACGGTAAAAAAATTAGAGGGATTTTCTATCTTTTTTGCCACCTAAATAATTTTTTCCTATCTGATCTTTCTCTAAAGAGTTTTAT
>CAYMXZ010000095.1:0-12579 GCA_964394475.1 uncultured Caldithrix sp.
GAAACCCTCAGCATGACCACCTCGAGCAATGATGATGTTTTCATGACGCAAATCATATCGGGTAATGCTTCTCCGCCGAGATTGAAGATGTTTTAAAAATAATGAAAGATAAGGATTTTCTTTTCTGAATTGAAAAGTCAAGGTCATTCCTGAAAAAGAAATAGTATCAGATCGATACCACAGCGCCCATTGTAAGGCCGTAATATCACTAAATCCAATCAGTATTTTGCCTGTATCTTTCCACTTTTTATATTTGATGTACGGAAGCAACTGACTGCTGCCCGATCCTCCTCGCACGGCATATAGAGCTTTTACCTGAGAGTCATTCAAGAAGCGGTGAATGTCTTTTATACGTTCGGAAATTGTACCAGAAAAATAACGATGTTTACCGAACAGATGGCGAGCAAGCTTAATCCGAAAGCCTTGCTGTCGTAAAATATCTAAACCTTCCTTAATCTCTGCTCTCTCCACATAACCGGCTGGAGCAATTAATCCGATACCGTCGCCAGGTTTTAAAATAGGGTTCATTCATTACTTTCCTGCTTTTTGACGCATGCGAAGTGCAAAGGCCGCAGCACCCAACATGCCAGCCCGGTTTCCCAATCGTGCAGCAGCGATCTCTACTTTATTAAAAGAAGTAGACATGGTTCGGTGACGGGTAGTCTCTTTAACTTTTTGGATAAAATCTTCACCTGCTTCACTTACCCCTCCACCAATGATGACGATTTGAGGATTAAAAATATTGATAATACTGGAAAGACCCGCGCCTAAATATGTGATATATTGGTCGACTGCTTTTTTGGCCAGTGGATCTCCTTTATAATACAACTTGAAGATTTGTTTCGTATTTCGGCATGGTGTTGGAGGTTTTAAGGAATTATAATCTTCAATTAACGCCGAAGCTGAGGCATATTTTTCGAAACAACCAATTCCTCCACAATTACATTTTCTACCCGCATAATGGATGGTCATATGTCCCAGTTCCGCACCGGAATAATAACTTCCTCTATATAATTCGCCATCAATAATAATTCCACCACCGATACCGGTACCCAGAGTAATACAGATCACATCTTTTTTATCCTTACCGGCTCCAAACATGTACTCACCAAACGCCATCAGATTAGCATCGTTATCCACAAAAACAGGCACATTTGATTTTTTTACTAAATATTCAGAAATCGGTACATCTCTCCAGTACACAAAATTGGGAGTCGCTCCCATCAGGAAGCCACGCTGAATGTCCACACTGCCCGGTGTTCCGATTCCTGCCGCACTGACTCCTATCTTTTTCTGATCCGCGATTCTCAAGTTAGTTTTTAGGATCTCAGCCAGGCTATCTAAAATTTTTTCTTTGGGTGCGTCCGCTTGAGTATCGACAGAATCCCAGCAAATAAGATCCCCATCGCCTGAACAAAGTCCATGTTTTATAGAAGTTCCACCGATATCAATTCCTACTGCGTATTTTTTCTCACTCATTGATTCTCGCTCGATTTTCAATTTTCAAGGTTAATTCCTTTACAGCTTGAAAAAGTTTCAGGTATTTTTCAGTAAAGGGAACATTCCGTCTTTCCATTACGACTCTGGCTACTTCCAGGGCTTTTTCAAACTGATATTCTCTCATTCCACCACTGCCTCCCCAGGAAAAAGAGGGAATAAATTTCGGGGGGAAACCTTCTCCGTAAATATTGCAATTTACCCCCACCACCGTGCCGGTGTTAAACATGGTATTTATAGCGGTTTTGGTATGATCACCCATCATTAAACCTAAGAATCTTTTACCGGTCTCTATCGTGCGATTATTTAAATACACAGAAATTTTGCCATAATTATTTTTCAGATCGGAATTATTGGTATCGGCTCCGATATTGATCCAGGCTCCCAGATAGGCATGACCCAAAAAACCATCATGTTGTTTATTCGAAAATCCCTGTATAATACTGCCTTCCACCTCGCCCCCTACTTTGCACACCGGACCAATGCTGGTATTTTGATATAATTTCGCCCCAATTTTAATCAGACTATCATTACCAATAGCCAGAGGACCACGCAACACGGCATTGGGCAAAACAGTGGTATTTTGTCCAATCCAGATGGGACCGCCTTCGGCATCCAGTACCGTTCCGGGCATAACCCGCGATCCCTTTCCCAGATAAATATTTTTCGGACCTAAGATATGACACCCCTTATCGATCCGGCCTGAATGTTGTCCCAGTTTTTTCAACTGTATCGCATCCTGATGTATCTGGTCGCCATTCCGATCGATTAAATCCCAGGGATACTGAATGAATTCCACAGCTATTTTTGAGGATGGAAAATCGTTGAGTACTCTTTCTGATTGTAACACTCCCTGCTCAAAATAAGAAGCCACGTTTTGTTTTTCGACGCGCCAGGCAATGAGGGTATTGTCATCATTAATTAAAGTCGTTTTCGCCGGAATTTCTTTCAAATTTCCTTTTAGAGAGGAACTGGCCAGGATCCTGCCATTGATAAACAAGATTTCTTCCTGCACTGAGGATGGATGAAAACATTCTGCAGGAGGAAGATAATAATCCATTAAATATTGGCGCGCACTATAACCGAGTGGTTGTTTTGGAAACAGTTTCTGGATTTTCTCACCCAGCATCTGAATTCCACAGCGCAATTCCCATACCGGCCGGAAATAGGCTAATGGCAGAAGATTGGAAAATTGAGAATCTTCAAAGATAACTATCTTCATAAAGGTCTCACTTTGGTAAATTGAATTTATACACTTTGATTACCCAGCTATTAACAGGCTGGCCTTTTACTTTTGCTGGAATCCAGCGACTTTTAAAGGCGGCCTGCCGTACCAGAGAGAGGCAGGTATCAGCCATGGTGGTATTTTCTAATACTTCCATGGTCTCCACCTGCCCCCTGGCGTTGACTAAAAGTAATACACGAATATACCCTTTGCAAGTGACTCCTAAAGTTGATGGGTAAACCTCAAGCCAGGATTTAGCTGGAATTTCAGGTGCAATACCTTCAAGGGAGTTTTCTGCAGGCTGGTTTTCATAAGATCCTTCACGATTCACTTCTTCGGGCAGATCTTGATCCTCTACCGGGATATGTAGAGAAGGTACAGGTCGAGCGGGAGGAGAAGGTAGTTTTCGCGCTGGTTGGTGAGTCTGCGGAATATCGCTTATATAAATCTGAATTTGCAGGGATTCAGTTTTTACTTTTTTGATTTCAGAAAACCGCGGAAAGAGATAGAAAATTAACACTAAGAAGCAGAGGGATAATACCAGTGAACATTTAAAAATGAATCTCTGCTCGGCATCTTTATCACGGCTGGAATGCATAGCTAATTATAAAAAACCGAATTTCAAAAAAAAAGCAGTGTTGTAATCAACACTGCTTCTTACCACTCAAACAATACAATTCATTTATTTCTTCAAACGGAAAGTAAAAGGAATCGTCATCCACACTTTTACGAAACGATCTCTTTGTTTTCCAGGTTTGAATTTGAACTGTTTTGCCGCCGCCACTGCGGCATCATCCAGCATGGGATGCGACTTAACCACTTCGACTTTCTCCACATCCCCTTTTGTTCCGATCAGAACTTTTACTACCACCATGCCTTCGATACCGGCTTTCCGAGCAAGATCGGGATAAATAGGTTCTACTTTGGTAATAACTTCCGGTTTTTCTGAAAGGGCATAAAATTCGACGATAGGCTCATCTTCTTCGGGAGGTGGAGGTGGAGCTTCTTCTATCGGTCGATTAAAATCAATCTCGGTTTGGTCAATGGTTAATTCATCTGGAATATCCTCATCTTCCGAAGCAATTGGAATAGTGGGTCGGGCCGGAGGTGGAGGACGGTTAATTTGTTCGGTTTGTGGAATTTCTACTGTTTCAATCTTTACATCCACAGTTTTTTGTAGTTTATATTCCACCTCAAACCGCTTAAAGGCATAGAAAATAAAGATCAGGATAGCCAGAGAAATCAGCAAAGAAGCTTCAAAAATTCTGCGATATTTCAGCTTTAAATCGACCTCTGGATTTTTGTAAATAAATACATGTTTAGCCATGATTAACCTCCTTGAGGCAAGGCTGAGTAATTTATTTTGAGAGCATTCGCTTTGCGAAGCTCTTGCTGAATATCGATGACAATTCCCATATCAGCCCTTTTATCCACTCGCAACGATACGATGAGTTGAGGGTCGGTTACTAATTTATTATAGACCAGATTTCGCAGGTCACTAATCTTTTTCACCGTATAATCATCAATCACCGTATTATTAAAACGATCCACCCAGATGGTGGTTACATGTCGTTTTGTAGGCAGTTTCTCAATCTTAGAAGCTTCTGGTAATTGTACTTTTAAACCCTGATATTCACGCAAGACTGTACTGACCATGAAAAAGATGAGTAATTGAAAAATGATATCGGGCATAGAAGCGGTGGGAATCCCGATTTTCATTTTTGCTTTTCGTTCAATTTTTATCGGCATGTTCGTGTCTCATAAATTTAATGATCGAAAGACCACTAGAATTAATTCTATTTATGCTACTTTTTAAACTTCTTCTGGTTCCGCGATTGATATACGGGTTGCCCCGGCTTTTTTCAACTGATCAATCACTTTGATATAAATATCATACTTCGTTAATCGCGCCGTTTTCACCGAAACGATCAACTTATCATTCGCTAAGAGTTTATCCCGAATGATATTATCCACCTCTTCGACCGGCACAATTTCTTCATCAATAAGAATTTGGCTGGCATCATTAATGAGGATGTTGGCAATATTTCTCTTTTGAATTTCAATTCGCACATCGCCAGGGGGTGGTAAGACTAAATCCAATCCCTTATCCACATCAATGGTTGTGGTCACCAGAAAAAATATGAGCAACTGGAAAACGATATCCGGCAATGAAGCGGAGGGAATTTCAGGTTCGCTACGTGCTCTTTTTCTAAATGCCATTTTCTACACCTTTTGTTTATTTTTCCATTTCGACCAGGGTATCCACCAATTGAACTGACGCTTCTTCCATGTCGATAATCAGTTTATCGATTTTAGCGGTAGCCCAATTATAGAGCAGCTGAACAGTCATCGCTACAATCAGTCCAAACAGCGTCGTTAAAAGCGCCTGAGAAATTCCACCAGCGACTACGGCGGGAGAAATATCATTGGCGGTTTTAATAGCGTCAAAAGCGACAATCATTCCCCATACCGTTCCGGTAAATCCTAACATAGGTGCCACCACGATGATGAAACCCAGCCAGACCATACCTTTCTCTAAAAATGACATCTCGATGGAACCGGCGTTAGATATCGATTTCTCAACATACTCAATTCCCTCTTTGGCGCGCATCAATCCCGCATGGAATATCGAGGCCACCGGTCCACGTGTGCTTTCACAAATTTCCAGAGCTTTCTCTGTTCCACCTTCTTTCAAGGCTGTTCGAATTCTTTCAATAAACTGCCGGGTATTTATCCCTGCTCGCCATAACGTCCACAATTTTGCAATTCCAATTGCCAGACCCAAAATGAAGAAAAAGAGAATAGGGTGCATAAAAATTCCGCCATCAATATAATACTTTACCATAGTTGTAAGACCTCCGCTTGTTCGTATAGGTTATTTGACTTAAAAAGTAAAAGATTTTACATATTCGCTAATTTAAAGTCAATATCTTTTTAATAATTTATTTACCTAATTCTTACTCATCATAGTGATGCGACTCGCCTCGCCGAATGATTGCAAGGCTTTCAAAAACTGATTATCAGAGTGAAGCAAGACATAATAAAAAGCATCTCTGTCCCACAGGGCACGAGCTAATTCACTTTTCAGGCGATCTGAAATATATTGCTGATCACGACTGAAATCCTGTTCATCAATTTCAATTTCATTCTTTTTACAAAAATTTTTAAACTCTGCTAACATTTTTTCACTGACCTGGAATTCTTTCAGAAATTTTTTTCTGGTGGTCTTTAATTCTGGATGTTCACCGGCATAATGATTGCTGAATTCAAAGAATACTCTTTTATTGAGCATTTTATTGGTTAGTTTAGGAGACTTGCTATAGCTTTCATAAGGGACAATTATATCCGGCCGGATTCCTCCACCGCCATAAACTACCCGGCCGGCTCTGGTATAAAACTGCGGACGGTTTTTCAGGGTATCTTCATTGGCTAAAATGGTATCCGCCACCATAACTTCCGAATAGTATTCATCCGGTCGTTTGCCTTTGTAATGTCTCTGGATAAGCCGCCCGCTGGGAGTATAGTATCGTGCGGTCGTTACCCGCACCGCCGAACCATCACTTAACGGGAATTCTTTCTGTACCAATCCTTTCCCAAAACTATTGGTACCCAGGATCAGACCCCGATCATAATCTTGAATAGCCCCCGCAACAATTTCTGAAGCCGAGGCGGATCCCCGGTCGATCATCACCACCAGCGGAAAATCATAAGCCTTCCCGGATTCATTCCATTGATCGGAAAAAAACTTTTCCTCAACACGCTCATTTTTCCCCCGTGTCTCAACAATCAATTGGTGCCCTTCAATAAATTTCCCGGCTAATTTCACTGCTTCATGCAAATAACCACCCGGATTACCCCGCAAATCAAGAATTAATCGCTTCAGCCCCTCTTTTTTTAACTCCACAATGGCCTGCTCAACTTCCTGACTGGTAGTATTGGCGAAACGATTTACCCAGATATACCCGGTACTATCATCAGCCATGAATTTTGTAGTGACGGTAAAGATGGGAATAACATCACGAATGATGGTTAAATCAAATGGTTCTTCCACATTCTCGCGCAGGATAGTCACTACCACTTTTGTTCCTTTTGGACCTTTGAGTTTTTTAGGAACTTCTTCTCGACTGATACCTATAGCGGATTGGCCATCGATTTTTATTATTCGATCTCCTGATCGCAAACCCAACAGGTCTGCCGGTGAACCAGCAATGGGTGAAATCACCGTGATGTACCCATTAATCACATCAAATTCAATCCCAATCCCTTCATATTTTCCGCTAAGATCTTCTTTGTTTTTTTCAACTTTTTGCGGTTCGATATACACACTATGAGGGTCCAATTCGGACAGCATCCCGGTAATGGCACCTTCCACAGCCTTATTCCACTCCACATCCTCAACATAATAATACTTCACCAGTTGCATCACCCGCAATATTTTATCAATCTGTTGTTTGGAAAGTTCTTCGTAATCTGCAAATAAATTCTGATTCAGAATGAATCCGATTACTCCAAAAATAACGGTTAACAAAAAAACATAGAGGGGTGTCTTATGACGATATAACATTATAAAATTCTCCTTAACAGTTATAAAAGATAGTCAATATGTGAAAAATAATTATCCCCAATTTAATTCATCACTATTTTAATAAAAAATTTTTATTCACTGCCACCGCCAGCATTTGAACGTCAGGTAAACCAAAAAGATCGACTGATCAGGGTAACAGCACGGCTGCAGCTAATACCGTGGTCCACAATCCGTTTTTATCTCCTATCGCCGACTGAGTGATATTACGGGTACGGACGATTTTGCCACTAATTTTCCAGATTTCTTTGCGGGCATCCCAACTGCTATCTGGATCAAAATCTACACCTAATACTGTCGCCAGCATAGTAGCAGCCAGATCTTCCGCATAATCTCCGGCTTTATTTTCCGTTTCTCCGAAACTGTGATGTTCAGAAAGGTATCCATAGGCATCTTTGTCGGCAGGAATGGCGACACCCACCGTAGCGGCGATTAAACGGTTCGGTTCATTGGTGCTATTTTTACTCATGACCACAAATGTAATTTCTCCCGGTAGAATTTGTTTTAATCCAACTTCTCGCGAAATCATCTTACAGCCGGGAGGAAATATCGAAGATACACTAACTAAATTAAACGAAGCTATTCGAGCATTCCGCAAGGCCATTTCAAAACTGGTAAGTTTTTCTTTATGCTTACCCACTCCCTTTGTAAAGAACATTTTCGTCGGAACGTACATTTTACCATCCTTTCTGTTATCCCTTAATTTTTATCTGATAAATGGTACAAGTCTTGAGGTTCTTCTTCCATCATTTCTTCTTTATCCCATTCTAATAGGATTTTACGATTACGATACCGTATAGCGTACATGGCGCCTATTAATATCAGCACCAATGTTATCCAGATAATATTCTCCCAATTAAAAATAATAAACCATTGATATTTTTCTTTCAGATCCCTATACCATTTAATCTCAAAATCGATTCCATCCATTCCGCTCACTTCGGTGAGTGCTTTCTTGAATCCAAACGCACGAATTATATCAAAAAAATTAGTCCAATTCAATCCCTTTATTTGAATGTACTTTTCTAAAAACCGCACCGCGGTATAACTTTCAATATAAGCCAGTTGGGCGTAATGGTGAGAAAATGAGTACAGACTATCAATCGCTTCCAGTTCAATCCACTGTCCAGAAAAAATGGCATTCGCTAAAATCACTCCTTCTGAAATGTTTATTTCCTTTCCACTGAGGTACTCAGCGAATCCTTCATTAAACCAGGTAGGGATGGGGATATCACCCAGCAGTTGATGCAAATAGAGATGGGTTAGTTCATGGGTCATTACCCGGGATAAATCATCCGATGGATTCATTCCAGCCGTCCTGCGCAGAACAATTTTCTTTTGCTGTGGGAGATAGACACCCTGCACCCAATCGGGTAATTGAGTCGGAATTATATTTTGGAAATCCGTTTGCCGTGCCGGCCAGTAAATGACTATCCGTTGCTGTAATTTCAAATGAAAGAATTCCTGCAGAGAAGGATGAACTTTTTGTAAAGTCTTCCAGAGAAATTTAGCGGAGCGTTCATCATTTGAATCGTACCTGATTATAAAATTATCATACCGAATCTCTACCATTTCGGTTTTAAGACTGTATGGTAAAAGGAGGGCAAATACCATCCACATTACTATCTGAACTCGGTAACTCATTTTTGTTTTTTATGAAGGATTTTTGCAACTGCGGGAATTTGAGTTTTTCTCCCGCTAATAGTCCTGGTCATTAGTTTTAGGAAAAGTTAAAGATTGTTCAACCAATTGTTCTCCTTTTTTAATATCGACTTTCCAGAGAACAATACCTCCCGAGATAAATAATAATAGAATAGAAAGAATTCCCAGACGGGCATTTCCACTCAAGACGGTTACCAATCCCATTAAAAAGGGACCGAGGACTGCCGCAAACTTTCCCAGCATATTGTAAAATCCAAAAAATTCTGCTGATTTATCGAGCGGGATGATTCGACTGTATAAACTGCGGCTGAGGGCTTGAATCCCTCCCTGAAAAATACCCACCAGAACCGCCAGGAAAAAAAAGTGCCATTCCATTTTCATAAAATACCCAAAAAATGTAATGAAGATATAACCGATAATCCCGGTCAGCACTGCATTTTTAGTTCCCAATTTAGAGGCCACCCAGCTATAGACTAACGCAGCGGGGAAAGCTACAAATTGCACCAGCAGCAAAGCGCTTATTAGAGTGGTATCCGAGAAATGTAATGATTTACCATAATCAACAGCCATCCTTACAATAGTATCCACCCCATCAATATATAACCAGTAAGCGAATAAAAACAGCATCACAATTCGGTAATGTCCTAAATCTCTCAGAGTATGTTTGAGTTGGTTCCAGCCCCGCTGAATCATCACATAAAAACCGGCTGTATGGCTGGTTTTTGGTTCTTTTACATAAATCCATAGCGGAATGGAAAAAATTGCCCACCAGAGAGCGACCGATAAAAAAGAAAATTTAATACTTGAAGCGGCATCGGAGAATCCAAAGGTCTGAAACTTAAGGTACATGATTACATTGAGCAGAAACAGAAGTCCGCCGCCGATATAGCCCAGAGCATATCCCAGGGAAGAAACAAAATCCGCATCTTTCTTAGAGGCCACATGCGGTAAAAGCGCATCATAAAAAATGTTGGCACCGGACCAACCGATGTTGGCCAGCAGAAAAAATAAAATTGCCATTTGCCACAATCCCTGTTCCAATAAGCGCAATCCTCCGGTCATAACAATTCCTAAAAAAGTAAAGGTTAATAAAAACTTTTTTTTCGTTCCACCTTGATCGGCCATGGCGCCCAGAAAAGGAGCGACCGCGGCAATGATGATGGAAGCCAGTGAGTTAGCCAATCCCAAATAGAAAGTGCTCCGGGCAGGTTGAGCAGGATTGGCCCAGTATGATTTAAAAAAAAGTGGAAAGAAACCGGCCATCACTGTGGTCGCAAAGGCCGAATTTGCCCAATCGTACAGAGCCCAGCTGACTTTGGTCCAGGGTGCATTTTTCATGACGACTAATTTACAAGATATTTTTCAGATTACAAAAAGCAATTCAGGTATGAGAAAGGCATAACAGAATTCATTTTAAAAATCATTGTGCTTATCAGTCAGGATATAAAAAACCCTCAGAGTAGATCTGAGGGTGAAAAACCGCCACATAGAATTACGCTTTTATTTGAAGCTTTGCAGCGTCTTAATATAATTTGCTCTTTCATAGGCCGCCGGTTCTGCAATCGATTTATAACTCATACTCCCTTTCATCTGCTTTACGGATTCATATTCATTTTCTTCCATCCATTTCTTCATACCGTTTAATATTTCGCTAATTTTTGTCAATCCGTGTTTCAGTAAGACAGAGGTGAGCATGGTGACATCGGCACCGACCATCACCATTTTAATTACATCTTCGGCGGAATGAATTCCGGTAGTGGCGGCCAAACTGGCTTTGATTTGCCCATAAAGGACAGCAATCCAGCGTAAGGGTAGGCGCATCTCATGGGAAGTGCTCAGTTGTAAATTGGGGACCACTTCCAGCGTTTTCAGATCAATGTCGGGCTGGTAAAAGCGATTGAACAATACTAAACCATCGGCTCCTGCTTTATCCAATTTTCTGGCCATATTAGCGAAAGCGGAGAAATACGGTGACAGCTTAATCGCCACTGGAATTTTTACGGCTTTCTTGACTGTTTTTACATTTTCAATGTAGAGCTCTTCTACCTTAGCGGAGGTCATTTCCATATCCGTGGCGATATAATAAATATTTAACTCCAGGGCATCGGCACCAGCCTGTTCTATTTTTTTGGCATAATTCATCCAGCCACCCGCTGAGACACCATTCAGACTGCCAATAACGGGAATTTTAACACTCTTTTTCAGACGGGCGATAAGCTCGAGGTATTCTTCGGCGTGAAGATTCTTGAATTCGGCCGGTTCCGGAAAATAACTCAGCGCTTCAGCTGAACTGGCCTCGCTGCTGGTCAGAAAGTGGTCAATTTCATTTATTTCATGATTGATCTGTTCCTCAAATAATGAATACATGACTACCGCGGCCGCACCCAGATCTTCAGCTTTTTTTACTTTATCCACTTCAGCGGAAATGGGAGATGCCGACAGCACTAATGGATTTCGCAGTTCTAATCCCAGGTAGGTGGTTGATAAGTCCATAATACTCTCCTTGCTTTATTCTCTTAATAAAAATAAATATCTGAATTGGAAGGACAGGGAAAAATGTTCCCTATCCTTACCTGAATTATTTTGCTGCTACATTTCTCTCATATACTTTTGCCATCTCCTCATAGAGGTGCCAGCGTTCTTTCACCTCTTTTTGGGCTAAGGCTAAGAGTTGTTTGGCCCGTTCTGGCATACTCTTGGTGAGCATCTTGAAGCGCGTCTCATTATAAATATAATCCTCTAAAGGAATACTGGGTGGTTTAGAATCGATCCGGAATGGATTTTCACCATTTTTGGCGGCAGCTGGATTAAAGCGGATCAACGGCCAATATCCCGAATCCACGGCCAGCTTCTGTTGATTTAACCCATATTTCATATTGATCCCATGAGCGATACAATGACAATAGGCAATGATCAATGAAGGTCCATCATATTGTTCAGCCTCGATGAAGGCTTTAACTGTTTGCACATCGCTGGCACCCATCGCCACACGGGCAACATACACATAACCATAGCTAATGGCCTGTAAAGCCATATCTTTCTTGGGCATCGATTTCCCTGCCGCTGAAAATTTTGCGACGCCACCCAGAGGAGTTGCCTTGGACATTTGACCGCCAGTATTGGAATAGACTTCTGTATCCAGTACCAGAATATTAACATTTTTACCAGAGGCAATGACGTGATCCAGACCTCCATAACCGATGTCATAAGCCCACCCATCGCCACCGATTATCCACACGCTCTTCTTCACCAGAAAATCAGCCACACCCAATAGGCGTTTGGCATCCGGAGATTTTATTGTTGCCAGTTTCTCTTTTAAAATCTTCACTCGTTCCCGCTGAGCTTGAATACCCGACTCATTCGATTGGTCAGCGGTAAGAATGCCCTGAATAAGCTGATCACCCAGCGAACCGTTTAATCTTTGCAGCAATTCTTTGGCAAATTCGGTTTGTTTATCGATGGTTAAGCGGAAACCAAGACCGAACTCCGCATTATCTTCAAAGAGGGAATTCGACCAGGCCGGTCCGCGATTATCTTTATTCAAGGTATATGGGGTAGTAGGCAGATTACCACCATAAATAGACGAACACCCGGTGGCATTGGCAATAATCAT
>CAYMXZ010000096.1:0-12554 GCA_964394475.1 uncultured Caldithrix sp.
GTGATTAAAGGAGTGGGTACCACCGGTTCTGGCCGAGAATTGATTGGAGAGTTAGTAGGAGCAGACACGGTGAATGATGAAATCACAGATCATAAAACCGGTGCCGAATTTTTAGCAAAAACCATGCTAGATAGGCAACCTGATACCATCTTTGAAATTGGCGGTCAGGATTCGAAGTACATTAGTCTGGACAAGGGGGTAGTAGTGGATTTTGCTATGAATGAGGCCTGCGCGGCTGGAACTGGTTCTTTCTTAGAAGAGCGAGCAGAGGAACTGGGTATCTCCATCAAAGGTGAATTTGCTCAATTGGCTTTATCTTCCTTGCAACCAGTGAAATTGGGAGAAAGATGCACAGTGTTTATGCAACAGGATGTGGCGGCACATCAACAGCGCGGAGCGGCTAAGACTGATTTAGCAGCGGGCCTGGCGTATTCGATTGTCTATAATTATTTGAACCGGGTAGTTCGTGGCCGTCGAATAGGGAAGGTCATTTTCTTCCAGGGTGGAACTGCCTACAACGATGCTATCGCCGCCGCCTTTGCCAGGGTATTGAATAAAGAAATTATTGTTCCACCGTATAATGGCGTGGTCGGTGCAGTAGGCATGGCTTTGCTGGCCAGAGAAAAAATCAAAATGACCGGATCACGTTCCAAATTTCGTGGTTATAACTTGCAAAAATTAAATTATACACTAAGAGAATTTACCTGTAAAGCCTGTACAAATTTTTGCCAGATGCAGGAATTTACGGTGGAGGGCGAAAAAACATATTGGGGAGATCAGTGCTCAGATAAATTCAGGCGCTACCGGGTTGACCAGCAAAAGCCTGTGATAGAAGACCTGCTGGGATTATATCGACAGTTATATTTTCAGGAATATGAGCCGGATTTTCCTGGAAAAGCGACCATTGGTCTGCCACGTGGAATGTATGTTTATGAACAATTTCCCTTCTGGAACACTTTTTTTCGTGCGCTTCAATACCGAATATTGTTGTCGGACGAATCCAATGCTCGGATTATTAAAGCTGGAATAGAATCCTGTGTCGCTGAACCCTGCCTGCCGATTCAAAGCTATCACGGTCATATACGCGATCTGCTGGAAAAAGGGGTGGACTGGATTTTTATTCCCAATACCATCAGTGCCGAAACTCAGTATAAAAACGTGAACAGTTATTATTGTCCCTGGGGCCAATCGCTTCCCTTCGTGATCCGATCCTCACCAATTTTTGAAGACCATGCAAAAAAAATTCTCAGTCCACCGTTACGATTTCGTGAGGGTTCAGCTGCATTATTGAAAGCACTGGTTAAGCATCTTCAACCGCTCGGAGTAAAGAAGCGAAATATAGAAAATGCTCTACAGCTGGCATATCAAAAGCAACAGGCAGTGAAGGATAAATTATTATCAGCCGGTGAAAAAGCCTTGCGACTTTTACAGCAATCGAATGAGATTGGTATCATTTTAGTAGGACGCGCCTACAATGTATATGATCGCGGATTGACTTTGGACATTGGAAATAAATTGCGCAGTTACTATGGAGTGAATGTCATCCCGATTGATTTTCTGCCGGTTGAGCAGGTGGACATCTCGGATATTAATACCAATATGTACTGGAATTACGGGCGAAAAATTATTGCGGCGGCAAAAATTGTGGGACAATATCCCAATCTACATATCATTTATATCACCAATTTTAAATGTGGACCCGACTCTTATATTAAGCACTACATCACCGAGGCATCTGGTAAGCCTTTTTTAACGTTACAATTTGATGGTCATGGCAATGATGCGGGCTATCTGACTCGCTGTGAAGCCTATTTAGATAGTAAAGGAGCATTGCGGCGCTGGCGAACTCAACCTCATCCGCAATACCGAGAACAGAGTGTGATTGAGATATAGTGTAGGAGGTCAAGCCGTGAATCAGGTTAAAAAATCACCAGGCTCGTTGTTGGGTAAAACGTTATATATTCCCAGAATGAGTATCGAGGGTGTCACTCTCATGGCAGCCGCCTATCGCGCACTGGGTGTTAACGGGCAACCTGTTCCTGAATCAGATGATTCCACACTGGAATTGGCCAGAAAATACACTATTGGTGAAGAATGTTACCCGGAAATTGTTACTTTGGGTGGTTTTCTAAAGGTGGTTGAAGATCCAGGTTTTGATCCGGATAAAATGGCTTTCTTAATGCCCACCGCCGGTGGACCCTGTCGCTTTGGCCAATATAAAAATTTGTTTGAAAAAATTTTGCGTGAGAAAGGCCTAGAAAATGTTCAGGTAGTAGCTCCCACCAGCGCCGATGGGTATGAAGGAATGGGAGGAAATGCTGGCAATTTAGTGCGACTGGGGTGGTGGTCTATTGTGTGCGCTGATGCCGTGCGAAAGTTATTGTTGCAAACTCGTCCCTATGAGAAAAATAACGGCGACACCGACCAGGTGCACAGTGAAAGCCTGCGGGTATTGAGTTCCATCATTGAAAAGCAGGATCTTCCACTGAAAGAAAAATTTAAAGCACTGGTAAATTCGCTGGCGGAAATTGGAAAAAAATTTGCAGCCATTCCGGCTAATTATATCCGCCGCAAACCTTTAATAGGAGTGGTGGGTGAAATTTATTGTCGATTGGATGACTTTACCAATAGTAATCTCATTCGAGTCGTCGAGAAAAAAGGCGGGGAATGCTGGCTGGCCTCAATTTCAGAATGGGTCTTTTATACGAATTTTATGCAAAAGTTCGAATTAATCCGCAAAGGTGAAATTATATCAAAGGCCATGGCAGGTGCCCTCATCCGCAACAAAGTTCAAATACATGATGAACATCAGTTGCTGGCCGCTCTGCGTGATCGTTTTAAAGGATACGAGGAACCAAAAAACATAAAAAGTCTTGCCCAAAATGCTTTACCTTACCTTCCTTATTATGGCGCGTTGGGAGAAATGGTATTAAACACCGGCGGGGCTATTCACTATTTTCGCAAAGGAGCAGACGGCATTATTGATATCAGTCCCTTTACTTGTATGAATGGGATTGTTTGCGAAGCCGTGTATCCCCGGGTGAGTCGCGATCACGATCTCATCCCAATCCGCAACTTCTATTTCGATGGCACCCAGACTGATCTGGAGCATGATGTGGAAATCTTTCTGGAATTGGCACAGAGCTATCAGAAAAGGAAAAAAATAAAAAGAATATTTCCGAATCATTTCAATTAAAAATCTATTCGTTGGCAATCATTTTATACACTTCTTATTTTTAACAGAGTGGTAATCAGGTTCAATAAGATATTTTGATTGATGAATTTTATTCAACCGCCACGATTTTAGTGTAAACAGTATTTATAAATATATGTGAAGAAAACGCTTGCAAGCCTCAGTTAACGGATACATTTTTAATGTGAAAAAATATGCCATCCATGATGGGCCGGGTATTCGAACCACTGTTTTTTTTCAAGGTTGTCCAATGAAATGCCAGTGGTGCCACAATCCGGAGAGTCAGGAGTGGCTACCAGGAGAGAAAATTACTTCTGATAATCGGAATTGTTTGCGACCTTTTTATCGGGTAATTCCTTACACCACCGCCTGGGAGGTGACGGTGGAAGACCTGATGCCGGAGATTCTGAAAGATCGGGTGTTCTATGAGGAATCAGATGGTGGGGTGACCTTTTCTGGCGGTGAACCGCTGATGCAAAAAGATTTTCTTAAAGCCATCCTGGAGTCCTGCAAATTAGAAAATCTTCATACCGCGGTGGATACCTCTGGATTTGCCTCCTGGGATGTTTTCAAAATCATCATGCCATTTGTCGATTTATTCCTTTATGATATAAAATTCATTGATAATCAGAAACATCAGGAATTTACCGGGGTTTCCAATGAAATCATTTTAGAAAATCTTGAAAAATTAATTAAAGAACATGTTACAGTTTTTATCCGAATTCCTTTGATACCTGGAATTACCGATACGGAAGAAAATCTGCAGCAGCTGGCAGATTATCTGCATAGCTTCTCTTCGCTCCGGCGGGTGGATTTATTACCTTATAATCCCATGGGAGAGCAGAAGTATCAAAAATTGAATAAACAACAAAAATTGCTTAATTTAAAGACCCAAAGTCGGAAAGATTTAGAAAGAATGAGAATGATTTTTATAAATAGAAATTTTGAGGTTACCCTTGGAGGATAGAAATGACGGAACGAATTAAATTATTGAGACAGGCATCGCTGGACGCCAGGCCCTATTTATCAACAGAGCGTGCCCTGTTATTGACGGAATTTTATCGCAGCGGCCAGGCAGAACGGGTTTCTGTTCCGGTCGCCCGGGCACTGGCCTTCACATATATTCTGAAAAATAAAAAATTGTATGTTGGAAAGGGAGAACTGATTGTGGGAGAGCGCGGGCCGGAGCCAAAAGCCACTCCCACTTATCCTGAATTGTGCACCCATTCTTTACAAGATCTGGACATTTTACACAATCGTGAGAAAATCTCATTTAAAGTTTCTGAAGAAACCAGAAAATTTTATGCAGATACCCTGATTCCCTTCTGGAAAGGCCGATCAATTCGGGATAAAATTTTTGCCGAAATGGATGAGGAATGGAAGGCAGCTTATCAGGCTGGAATTTTTACCGAATTTATGGAGCAGCGAGCACCGGGACATACCGTGCTGGACGACAAAATTTATCACAAAGGATTCCTGGATTTTATCGAAGAGATTCAGGCCCAATTAAAAAAACTTGATTTTTATAATGATCCTGAAGCTCTGGAGAAACGCGAACAACTGAAAGCCATGCAAATTGCCGCTGAGGCTCTTATCAATTTTGCAAAAAGGTATGCGCAGGAATTGCGCCAGTTAGCTCAGACCGAGAACGACCCGACCAGAAAATCGGAACTCTTAAAAATGGCAGAAATCTGTGAATGGGTACCGGCCCATAAACCACGCAATTTCTGGGAAGCTTTGCAATATTATTGGTTTGTCCACCTGGGAGTAATCACTGAATTAAATACCTGGGACTCCTTCAATCCCGGTCGGTTAGATCAGCATCTCTTTCCCTTCTATAAGAAAGAAATTGAAGAAGGATCTTTAACCACAGAAAAAGCCAGAGAATTATTGCAAGCTTTCTGGATAAAGTTCAATAATCAACCGGCACCTCCGAAAGTGGGGGTAACGGCCCAGGAGAGTAATACCTATACTGATTTTTGTTTAATCAATCTGGGAGGCGTGAAAGCAGATGGTTCCGATGCAGTGAATGACCTGTCCTACCTGATCCTGGACGTCATTGAATAGATGCGTTTATTGCAGCCCAGTTCGATGATACAGGTGAGCAAGAAAAATCCAGATAGCTTCATCAAACGTGCCCTGAAAATCATTAAGACCGGTTATGGCCAGCCTTCCGTTTTCAATACCGATGCGATTATCCAGGAATTGGTGCGACAGGGGAAATCGCTGGTGGATGCTCGCCTGGGAGGAGCATCGGGATGCGTGGAAGCCGGCGCGTTTGGAAAGGAAGCCTATATTCTTACCGGCTATTTTAATCTGGTGAAAGTGCTGGAAATCACCCTTCATAATGGAGTCGATCCGCGCACCGGACAGGAGATCGGAATCAAAACAGGTGATCCAGAGAAATTTACTTCTTTTGATGAACTGTTCGAGGCTTACCAAAAGCAATTACAATATTTTATCGATATAAAAATAAAAGGCAATTTAATTATCGAAAAATTATATGCTCAATACCTTCCAGCTCCCTTCATGTCTTTATTGATTGATGATTGTATTAAAAAAGGGAAAGATTATAATGCTGGAGGTGCGCGTTATAACAGTTCCTATCTTCAGGGTGTGGGTATGGGAAGCATTGCCGATACCCTGACATCGCTGAAATATAATGTTTTTGATAAAAAAATTATTCGCATGCAGGAGATGTTAGACGCCTTGCAACACAATTTTAAAGGTTATGAGCAGATTCACAAGCAGGTGTTACACCATACTCCTAAATATGGGAATGATGATGATTATGCCGATGAAATTCTCAGGCGAGTGTTTGAAATTTATTTTAAAGCGGTGGATGGTCGTCCCAATATTAAAGGTGGTCACTTCCGTATCAATTTATTGCCCACCACCTGTCATGTCTATTTTGGTAGTGTTATCGGTGCGACGGCTGACGGGCGTCTGGCAGGGGAGCCTTTATCCGAAGGAATTTCTCCGGTGCAAGGTGCCGATAGAAATGGCCCCACCGCGGTATTAAAATCAGCTGCCAAAATCGATCACCTGCGAACTGGTGGAACACTGTTGAATCAGAAATTTACTCCGCAACTGCTGGCCGATGAAGAAGGCCTGAATCAACTGCTTCATCTCATACGAGGTTATTTTCGCCTGGATGGACATCATATTCAGTTTAATGTGGTTACGGCTGAAACCTTGCGTAAAGCACAAAAACATCCCGAGAAATATCAGGATTTAATCGTGCGGGTAGCTGGATATAGCGATTATTTTGTTGATTTAACACCTGAACTGCAGAATGAGATTATTAAAAGAACTGAACAGGGTGCATTTTAAAAAGATTGGAGGATGTTATGTTTAAGGCAGAAATTTATATCAATCGACGAAAAAAGTTGATGCAGCAAATGAAAAGCGGTGTACTTTTATTCCTGGGAAATGAAGAAAGTCCGATGAATTATGCAGCTAATCCCTATCGTTTTCGGCAGGACAGTACTTTTCTCTATTACTGGGGTTTGGATGAACCGGGATTACTGGCTGTAATTGATGTGGATGCTGGTCGGGAGATGATCTTTGGTTATGATTTCACGGTGGATGATATTGTATGGATGGGACCGCAACCCACTCTAAAAGCGCGGGTGAAAAAAGCTGGTGTCAAAGAATCATTCGATGTAAAAAAAGTGGAAGATGTTCTCAGCACCGCTATAAAAGAGAAGCGTGATATACATTATCTGCCACAGTATCGCCCCGAAAATGTTATTAAGATAGAAAAACTATTGGGAATTCATCCACGACTGGTCAATGAATATTCCTCAGTGAAATTTGTCAAAGCGGTTGTGGCGCAACGTTCGATTAAATCCCGTGAAGAGATAAAGGAGATCGAATTCGCACTGGACATTTCCTATGCCATGCATACCTATGCGATGCAGAATGTAAAACCGGGAAAAGTGGAGCGGGAGATTGCCGGTGCTCTGGAAGGCATTGCAAATTACATGGGTAACGGTCTCTCATTTCCCATCATTTTTTCTATCCATGGGGAAACCCTGCACAACCATTATCATGGAAATATCATGAAAAAAGGCGATCTGGTAGTAAATGATTCGGGTGCTGAGTCTCTCATGCACTATGCCAGCGATATTACCCGCACCATTCCGGTGAGTGGTAAATTCACTCCTCAACAAAAAGAAATTTACCAGATTGTCTTACAGGCCAATACTCAGGCGATCAAAGCCATGAAACCGGGTATTAAATTTAAATCCATTCATCTACTGGCGGCCAAGATCATTGCTACTGGATTGAAAGAATTGGGATTTTTAAAAGGAGATGTGGACCAGATTGTAAAAGAGGGGGCTCACGCTTTGTTTTTCCCGCATGGACTGGGCCATATGCTAGGATTAGATGTGCATGATATGGAAAATCTGGGTGAACAATACATTGGCTATGATGAGAAAACCGTTCGCAGCAAACAATTTGGTCTGGCTTATCTGCGGATGGCCAAAGAATTGCGACCCGGTCATGTCATGACCGTTGAACCAGGGATCTATTTTATTCCGGAATTAATCGATCTCTGGAGAAGTCAAAAAAAATTCACCCAATATATTAACTATCCCAGAGTGGAAAAATATCGCCGATTTGGTGGGATACGTATCGAAGATAATGTGCTGGTAACCGCTGATGGTCATCAGGTGCTTGGCAAACCGATTCCTAAAACCGTAGCCGATGTGGAATCGATGATGAAATAATCTGCTTTCTGAATTATTCTTAAACCGGGCTGATCCGATTACAAAAGCTAATTGAATGGTAAAATCGGATCACTCCAATTTAGCAAGAAAAGAGCCGAGGTTTTTTCATCAAATCCAGAACACTAAAATCGGATAGTTTACTCCTATTGACAGCTGGCATCTGGGGTTTTGCCTTTGTTGCCCAGCGGGCGGGAATGGAACATATTGGACCGTTTCTATTTAATGCCATCCGTTTTGCTCTGGGCGGTCTGTGGTTGCTTCCTTTTATTTTTCTCCCTGAAAAAAACCAACCAATTCTTCAGGATCTTCTCAAAAAGAATACCTTATGGAAAGGAATTGTATTGGGGAGCATTTTATTTATGGCTGCTTCCCTGCAACAGGTAGGAATTATTTACACTACCGCCGGAAAAGCTGGCTTTATCACCAGTTTATATGTAATCCTGGTACCAATATTTGGGATCCTGATCAGGAAGTCTACCGGTCTTTCAACCTGGATAGGAGCATTCATAGCTTTATTGGGACTATTTCTTCTGAGTTTTCACAGCGAGATTATTATCGGCAAAGGGGATTTAATTGTTTTTAGTGCGGCTTTCCTGTGGGCCTTTCATGTTCTGCTGATCGATCGTTTTGTTGATCAGACCTCAGCCTTAATGTTAGCTCTCTATCAATTTTTAATATGCTCACTGATCAGTACCATCGCGGCTTTATTTTTTGAACCATTCCACTGGATCGATCTGACAAAAGCAGTGGTTCCAATTTTATATGCCGGCTTGTTTTCGGTAGGTGTGGGGTATACCTTGCAAGTGGTCGCTCAGAAAGAAGCCCATCCTTCCCATGCGGCTATTATTATGAGTCTGGAATCAGTTTTTGCTGCCCTGGGTGGATGGCTGATACTGAATGAATCGTTAAATCATCGAGAACTGCTAGGCTGTGGTCTGATGTTGAGTGGTATGATTATATCACAATTACGAATCACCAGTTGAAATAAGGAAGCAGTGATAAAATATTAAATTATTTTGAAGGCATTGATTTTTGTTGGGTATCTTTTTCTTTATGTTTTTTATTTTGTAACATTCACTGGTGAGAAAAATTATTCAAAATTCTTAGAATAGTAGGGAGATAAAATTGACAGTGGAGAAAATAAAAGCATGGTCTAAGAACCAGGAGTGGCAGGCTCCATCTCATTGGGTGAAAATTTGGACTGTTGATATGCATACGGAGGGTGAGCCGCTGCGCATTATTCTGGAAGGATTTCCGGAATTGCCCGGAGAAAGTATTCTGGCAAAAAGAAAATTTGCTCGGAAGCAATATGATCATTTGCGGACCTCCCTGATGTGGGAACCGCGCGGCCATGCCAATATGTACGGGTGCATTATCACCCCGCCAGTCTCACCCTCTGCTAATTTTGGGGTGCTCTTTCTTCATAATGAAGGTTTTAGCACTATGTGTGGTCATGGTATTATTGGCGTTACGAAAGCGGTGCTGGAATTGGGATTATTAAAGATGCAGGAACCCTTGACCTGTATCAACATCGATACTCCGGCGGGCCTGGTCACTGCTTATGCGCGGGTGGAAAACAGAAAAGTCAGGAGTGTGTACTTTCACAATGTGCCCTCGTTCGTAGTAGCATTGGATCAAACCATTGAAGTGGTTGGGTTGGGAAAGATAAAATTTGATCTGGCTTTTGGAGGTGCGTATTATGCGTTTGTGCAAATCGATCAACTCGGATTAAAACTTACTCCCGAACATCTGCCTCTGCTCATTGATACCGGAATGCAAATAAAACGCGCCGTAATCAAAACTCACGAAATCAGACATCCTTCAGATCCGGATCTGAGTTTTCTTTACGGTACTATTTTTATTGGCCCGCCTCACAATACGCAAAATCATAGCCGCAATGTCTGTATCTTTGCCGAAGGTGAAGTAGACCGAAGCCCCACTGGAACCGGAGTAAGTGCCCGAATGGCTATCCATTTTGCCCGCGGAGAAGTTCAGATCAACCAACCGTTGCGAATTGAAAGCATTCTGGGAACCTGTTTTAGTGGTCGAGTGGTAAAGACCACAACTGCAGGTTCGTATCCAGCGGTTATTCCCGAAGTGGAAGGCACAGCCTACATCACCGGAAAACATGAATTTTTAATTGATCCTGCTGATCCGCTCAAGTATGGTTTTATTCTGCGCTGATTTAGATTTGAAAGGGACTGATGCCCGTGACTTCCAGCATGCGATATCTTTGTTCTCATGATGTGATGAAATGCCTGAGTATGTCGCAGGCAATTGAAGCAATGCGGGAAGCATTTCGCCTTCTGTCCAGTGGCGAAGTGGTGGTACCACTTCGCCTTCATCTGGATATCCCTGAACAGCAGGGTATAGAATTAGTAAAGCCGGTCTATGTGCCTTCTCTACAGCGAATCGGTATGAAGGTCATTTCCTTATTCCGCAAAAACTATCTCCGCGGACTTCCTCTCAGTCATGCGCTTATGATGGTTTTTGATGCAACCACTGGCATTCCATTAGCTTTGATGGACGGGAATTTACTGACGGCTATCCGGACCGGCGCCGCGGCTGGTTTAGCCACTGACCTGCTGGCCAGAAAGAACGCCCAAATTCTTGCAATTTTTGGTGCCGGTTTTCAAGCCCGATATCAAATTGAAGCCATTAGAACGGTTCGTTCGATACAAAAAATATTGATTTTCGATCAGGATGTTTCTAAAGCACTTCAACTCGCCACCGAGATTCACTTGATGGATTATCCCGAAGTGAATGTGGCAACAAAACCAGAAGTATTACAGGAAGCAGATATTATTTGTACCGTTACCACTTCTGATACGCCGGTATTTTCCGATTCTTTAATTACGCCGGGTGTTCACATCAATGCCATGGGTTCATTCAAGCCCTCTTCGCGGGAAATTCCTGAAGAAACTATTCAACGTGCAAAAGTGGTAGCCGATCAGAAAGAGGCCTGTCTAAAAGAAGCCGGTGATATCCTGATTCCAATAGCAGAAAATAAAATTTCCGTTGACCATATTTATGCTGAACTGGGTGAATTAATATCAGGGTTAAAAATCGGACGAGAGTCTGAACAGGAAATCACTCTATTTAAATCAGTCGGAAATGCTGTACAGGATTTATTGGCGGCTCACATGGTTTTGATCAACTCGCAGCAGAAAAAGTTAGGAGTCGAATTGAAATTATAGGATGGATGGAATGAATAAAACTACTATGGAGTTTGCATGACCCGAAAACATCCAAAAGGAATTGTGGTTCTCTTTTTTATCGAAATGTGGGAACGATTTGGATTCTACATTATGATGGCTATTTTTGTCTTGTATATGGAGAATGAATTTGGGTGGTCAGATTCAAAAAAAGGTGATTTTTATGGATGGTTTCTGGGGTCGGTATATTTTCTTCCACTGCTGGGCGGCTGGCTGGGTGACAAATTCTTTGGTCAATTAAAAACCATTGCCATTGGTTCAGTGTCCATGATCATCGGTTATATTTTTCTGGCACTCTCCTCACTGCCAAAATTATACTTTTTTTATCTGGGATTAATGTTGATTGCCTTCGGCACCGGTGTATTCAAAGTGAATATGTCTGTCCTGGTAGGAAATTTGTATCGCGATCATCCCCAATTGAAAGATGCGGGTTTTAATATTTATTATATGGGAGTGAATGTGGGCGCTACTCTGGGTCCGCTAGTAGCTACAGCTCTCTACCACTTATTTCGTAGTTACCGTATATCTTTCTGGGCCGCCGCCATCGGGATGAGCCTTTCTTTTTTCATCCAGCGATTGGGTCGGAAAAGTTTATTTTCAGCAGATACTCAGCATTCACCTCAACTGATCTCTTATCATTTTACTACTGATCAAGAAGGTAATTCGAATGGAGGTGAAGATAAACAACGAATTATGACCTTGATCCTGCTGTTCGTCATTATCATTTTCTTCTGGATCGCTTTCTATCAGAATGGTTTTGCTATGACTCTTTTTGCCAAACGATCGACCGTTGTTTCTGGTTTACTACGACCGGAGTCATATCAATTTTTTAATCCATTTTTCATTTTAGTGCTCACCCCTATCCTGCTATCGTTTTTCAGTCGTTTACGAAATAAAAATCGAGAACCATCGACACCCGCCAAAATATTTTATGGGCTTACCATCATGGGAGTAGCTATGCTGATCATGATGCTCGCGTCTTTGAGAGGCGGAGATCTGGATCAGAACATCATGTCTCCCCTGTGGTTAATTTCTTGTTATTTAGTCATTACTTTGGCAGAAATTTTGATTTCGCCCATGGGTCAGTCTTTTGTATCTAAAGTAGCTCCGCGCCGGATGCAGGGAGTCATGATGGGGTTATGGTTTGGCGCCACGGCGGTGGGCAGCTTCAGCTCAGGAATCTTTGGAAAATTTTACAGCGACTTTCCCCATCACCAGTATTATTTAATATTAGCAGGATTGTTGTTCTTGGCGGCAATTTTAATATTAATTTCCTTTAAAAAACTAAAAAAATTTGCTGAATAAAAAGAAAGGAGTTTTTGATGCTCATCCAAGAAAAAGTAAAACAGGCAGTGGATTTACTCCGTGAATTTCACATCGATTGCTGGATTACTTTTGTGCGAGAAAGCC
>CAYMXZ010000097.1:0-12513 GCA_964394475.1 uncultured Caldithrix sp.
AGGTTATACATTGAGCTGAGGTAATAGATAAATGTAGGGGGGGCTCCGATATATATTTTACCTCCCCTTCAGCAGTGGTCTTTGAAAAATCCGCCTCTGCTGTTACCATTATCCGATAACTCTTTCCGGGATAAGCCATAAAAGTCCCGGAGTATGTAGCCTGGCGATCAGGAGGTACATTGCCGCTCAATGCTTTTTGAATGATAACAGTATGATCTTCGGTAATTTTAAAAGTACTCAGGCCCCATCCAGCCAAACCATAGGAATTAACATCTAATTTACATTTCCAGCGGACACTTTGAGGGAATGGTACATAGAATTCGGTATGCTCCTCATCATCGTTTTCTTCAAAAGCGAAGGCATAGACCCAGGCCTTGAGTGAATCGACTGGCTGGGCCGGGCAATTCTGCTGACCCGATTCTATCAAAAGGTCAGAATAATACTCAATGGTCTGTGCCTGGTCTCTCAAACTATTTTCCTTTCGTAGTCCTTCCAATGTGGCAGGATTCCAGCTGGTACCACCATAATCCGGGATTTCATGGGCATAAATGATTTTCTGTTTTTTTATTTTATCATGAGTTTTTGTGGTAATGATTTTTAGTTGTTTGGTAGTATCAACGTATATTTTTTCAGTTGTGGTTTGCTGATATGGCCATAAAAGCGGCAGAGCACTTTGAGCAGAATACATGTTCTTCTCCAGCGTTACTACCGGAGCAATTTGCAAAGAGGAAAATTGCGTTCCGAAAACAGACACTGGAATCATGATATTTACTTTTCGATTAGTGGATTGGTATTGATACTCTGTCACATCTAACTGATTATTTTTACTGACAATTTTCTTAATCGGCCAATCCCAGGGAATCCCCCAATATAAATTCTGGTTGTCGGTATGAAAGATCCAATGTTGATTCAATGGTGATTCATAAAAAACAGTATTCACCTGACTATAATCTGAGAATGTTCGGTAATAGTCCTGGGAAATCTGATAGTACGTCATCTGGTAATTAGCAGAATTGTACGATTTTTTCACCCATTCATAAACCACATCTAAATCTCCCCGTTTATAGACATGGAATTCATTTTTTGAAATCAGCATATCAAGACTGATCCAGGGGAGCAGCTGAGGGGGAACACTGGGAACATGACCGGGGCCATAGGAATAGGTTATTTGTAATGAATCTCCCATTCCATTTTTCCGCACAATTTTAGTAACGCGTGTGCCTCCCTGCCGGCGACAGGAATAGGAGCCGGCCCAGTTATCAAAATTAAACCAGACTATCTGAGCCGGCTCGGTTTTTGGTTTAAAAACATACTTCAGCTGGCTATCATTAATCTCATCATTATCATAGTAGTACGATTCTGAGCCGCCAGTCGGATAAATGATTTTTTTCAAACTCCAGGCTTTCGCATCCGATGTCACTCGGTCAATCCCAATTCGTGGTGTTTCCGCTTCATTGTAGTAACCGTAACCATCATAATAAAATACATCGGGGAGGAAATCCCACTCTGGATTATAATCAACATACTCAAAGGAATACCCCGGTAATGTTTGGCCATTGTATGATTTAAAAGTAATGTTTTTCAAAGTGAGTTTGCCATTGTTATCGCCGTGAATTGGATTAAAGTGATATTGTTGACCCAGCCTGTAGTCTTGTGTTAATTCCACTGACTGAACGAATTGATAATCGCGCGTATACAATTCTATTTTTGTTAATTTCTTAAAAAAGTTTTGGGTATTGTAATTGGGATCTTCGCGCAAGTCCACATCGCTGCGAGAACCGGTGTAAAAACGAGCATAGTGAGTGGGAGTTATCACCCACCGTAAATAGGTATGCTGTAGTAATTGTGAGGGACCCGCATGCTGATCGCAAAAAATGCTGTCATCATCAAAGCTATATTCAAATTTAATCCAATCGGTATAATTTCCCAGTTGATTATAGGCATGGGTTGGTCCGAGATTGGAGACTTGATAATCATCTCCCTGCAATAAACTGTTGATATCTCCGGCAAAATCAGGACCGGCAATCGCCAGTAAGCGCCAGACATTGGGATGGTATTGGTTTGGATTGCCTCCGGTATAAGAAATATATATGGCCAGAGACGGCAGACCAAAAAAGTAACGAAAACCATCATCGGTAACCACCTCAAAACCACTGATATCTTCTTCCATAAAATAGTTACCGGGATAATCATACGTACCATCAGTTTGGGCGATGATTTTATAAGGTTTATACTGCTCCGGGTAAAATCCGTAACTTCCATTAAATGGATGAAGATAGGAAGTTATCCCATAAGTATTAAAATTTCCCAGATTGGTGCGATAGATGGTGAAGGTTCCTTTGTCGGGCAGATGGAGATAATAATCATCCGGTAGATAGGTAAAGGATTCCTGATCGTTGTTATCCACTCCATAAGCATGAGGAGCTCCATAGCTATCATTGATAATCATATTGCCCTGAACATCGCGGGTGATGCTGCCAGGATCAAAACTCCACCCCAGTCCCACCCAGCTGGCGGTCTGATGAAACAAAATTCCGGATTTATAGGAAAAAGAAATTTGAAAATCCAGACCATTACTGCCGGGAACAGTTAATAGTGGAATTGATAAGTTCAAATCCCCTTTGGCATTCACTTCACCTTCCACCGGGTCTAAAAAATGCCAGACTTCCGGCTGCATGTTAAATTCGTTAAAACGACGATAATTGTCCGCATATGAAAATGATATAACAAACAACACCGTCAACCAGAGAACTAAACGTACCGGACATTTGCACATACTTCCCTCCCAACTTTTATATCTGAATTTCACATCAACTACTTTTTCTTTTTTTATAAGACAAAAAAAGTGCCAATCGCTGACAGGCTGTTTTTTCTGTATTTGCCAACGGGACGCATCTGTGAAAAGAAAAAATTTTTTGCAGGGGGAATGCGATCAGAAAATTCTTTAGTTAAGGATTTTTCTGGAGTTAGAGACGTACCAGAATTGCCTAAAGTTTTGCGGGAATATTTGTTCACTCCCACGAAGATACAGATCAATTTCTGGAAGTGAATCTTTTTATCTTCAATAATTTATCACCGTTCGACAACCTCCATTCCTCTGCATTTTCAGTAGGAATAAAAATTGCAAAAAAACATTATATGAAAATATTTTGGAATGACCAGAAAGGATCGGCCCTTATTTTTGTGTTGATTTGTGCTCTGCTATTGACGAGCACTTTACTGGTGATATTGAATCATTATTCCTTGCAGCAAAGACTCATCCATCAGAAAGGAAATTTATTACAGGCGAAATATGCAGCAGAGGGGGCAGTCTACTATTATCTCAATGAGAAAGAAAAAGATAAAAACTTATCAGAATTTAAGAAAGAGGAGCGAACTTTTATCCATACCCCCGAAATGGGTGAAGTAACGATCAATTGTCATCCCTGGGGAGCATTCTGGTTACTTTGGTCAGCTTCACAAAATGGCAGAGAATACTTTCGTCTGGAGACCTTGATTGCTGCCTACCCCTCATCTGAATTCGAACCAGCCGTAATTTTAAAACCAGCGGGTGATCCTTTAATATTAGCTGGTAAAAGCTTTATCACCGGCGATGCCATCGTGGGTGTTCGTGGTGTACGGAAAGGAAACTTATCCGGAATAATACCATCTGATGATAAATTAATAACTGGTGAAATACGCGAGAGCGCTGCCGATTGGCGACCGGAGATCGACTGCCACTATGTGCAGCTTCTCTGGCAACACTTTAACGATTTTATAAATACCCCTCACCTATCAGCTTTCAGTGAAATCTTGAGGGATTCAACAGACTATTTTGCTTCCGATTCCTCACAGCAGTGGTGGGAAACTCCTTTTTATGTCACCAACGAACAATTAAATCGTAACAACTGGCATTTACATGGCCCACTCATCCTCATAACAGATGAACCTCTAATTTTGACCAGTAATTTGATTATGGATCATTTTGTTCATATTTTTTCCAGCCAACCAATCAATATCTATGGAAATAAAAGCACCTTTCATAAAGTTTTACTTTTTTCTTCACAAAAAATTACACTTTCTGGAGTGAATAATTTTTGCGGTCAGATTTACTCGGAACAAGCCATTGCTATTCGAGATAGTAGTTGTTTGCACTTTCCGACTGTCTTAATGGTAAATAGTGGACAGGATACGGCTTCTATTCACATCGATTCATTTTCCAGAGTATCTGGAAGCCTTGTCCTGCTGACGAAATCCGATTCTGAAAGGAACAGACAAAATCGATCCGAAATTTTTATCGCAAAAGATGCAACAGTCGATGGTCTAATCTGTTCAGAGGTGTACACTCGTCTTCGCGGCACAGTAAACGGAATAGTGATTACCGATCACTTCTACGACTATGTTCCACCCACCCGGTATATCAACTGGATTATTGATGGTGTGATAGAACGGAATAAACTGAATCGACAATTTTGTTTACCATTGTTTTTTAAACCAAAGGAGAGGCACCTGGTCATTTTAGGTGATCTATGAATACTATTCGCACACCGTGGCAGAACGAACACGGTTATACCCTTATCGAAACACTAACTGCTTTTGTTCTGCTTTTGATTGTAGTGATCCCCTTCACCCGCGTAATCACTTTTTTGATTTCTGAAAAGCAAACCATCGATAAAATCTGGGCGGTGACTCTGGCCGAAAGAGAAATGGAGACCACTCTCATCCAGCACCAATTCTTTGATGACGAGAGACAGGAGACAGTTGGTCGACGACAGTATATCATTCGGAAAAAAATAGACCATGAAAATAACCTGATGAAAATTCATATTATGATTTTACACCCAGCAAAACAAAAAATTCTATTTCAGCTTTTTATGGTGAGGAGAGATGTTTGACTTTCATCACAGAATAAAAAAATTTCAGAAAAATAATTCGGGTTACACAACTATTGAGCTGCTGATTGCCATGCAACTGTCATTTCTGGTGATCAGCCTGGCCTATACCAGTTATGAATTTTCACAGCAATTTTTTAAAAAGTGGCAACAGAAAAGTCAATTAGAGTCACAGGTAGCTATCTGTTCGAAAACCTTGAGCACCTCCCTCTGGCAGATCAATCAGGTAATCTCATCCGATCTAAAGAATCTCTGCGCCATAAAAACCAGCGGTGATACTTTACGGATCACATTCACCGAAGATATTTATATCAATAAAAATCGCTTACATCTTGAGCCTTTTACCCTTGTGGAAGGTCGAATTGAATATTTGGTGGAAACACCGGAGAATGATAGATTCATTTCAGCTCGTTCGGAATTTTACCCCGACACCCAGGCACATCTCAAAGCCATTCAGATCACTCTCCTGCTCAATTTTCAGAATCAGAAATATTCTCTTCAAATTGTATCGCGTGTAATGAATGGTGAGTCGGCAATTTGAGAAAAAGGAATATCAAAAGATGACGGCGAGATAGATCTCCGTCCAGAATTCTACTTTTCCAATTCGGTTCATTTTAATACAGATTAAGGGAGGATGATGCGTACCCAATCAACTTTACGGCGTGTCGCCCGAGTGACTATAAATTTTACGCCATTGTATTCAAACGATTCTTCCCGTTTGGGAATATGTCCCAGCTGCTTTAAGATGAAGCCAGCCAGAGTTTCATAGTCTCCCTCTGGTAGATCGATGCCGATCTCTTCTTTTAGACGGGATAAAGGTATCAGGGCATTTACACTATAAATATGATCTTGAATCTTTCGGATTTGAATCTGATTGGCATCATACTCATCGATAATTTCTCCCACCAATTCCTCGATCAGATCCTCGCTGGTCACCAGACCGGCCGTTCCACCATATTCATCAATTACCACCGCCATCGAAGTATTTTCCTGTCTAAACTGACGCAGCAACTGCAGGCTTTTTTTCGTCTCTGGCACAAACAATACTTCGCGGATCATTTCTTTCAGGCTGGATGGTTTTTTAAATAAATCCTTCAAAAATACCACGCCGATAATATCATCCAGACTCTGGCGATAAACCGGGATTTTGGTGTATCCCGTCTTGCGGAACAATTTAATTAGTTCTTCGATGGAAGCATTTTCCTGTATGGCCTGGATTTGGGCACGAGGAATCATCGCTTCCCGTACCGATAATTCTTTTAAATCCAACAGGCGGGTAAGGAATACATTCTCCACCTGTTCCAGGCTAACATAATGTTCACTCTCCTTTATCAGTAGTTCGACATCTTTTTTTGAAAAAAACTCGGTGATCTCTGACGGGGAGCGTCTTAACAAATTGAGAAGGAAACCACTTACCCAGCGGATGATCCAGATGAGGGGTTGTAAAAGGTAATAAAAAAAATATAATGGTGGAGCGACTTTTCGGATTATCCAGTCAGCCAGACTACGAAAGAGAGTTTTAGGGATAATCTCTCCCAGCAGAACAGTTAAAGCGGTTATCAACAGCCAGGTTACTTTCTCATCTACATAGCGATGAAAATATAAAGTAGCGTAGGAGGCAAAGGCGATATTCGCCAGAGTATTTCCAATTAATGTAGTATAAATAAAATTTTCAGGTTTTTGTAGAAAGCGGACGATTAACGCCGCTGTTTTATTTTTTTTTCGTCGCCATAATTCAATCCGAACCCGATTGACCGAAATAAACGCCGTCTCCGTCCCAGAAAAATAAAAACTCAGAATCAGCGCTAAAATGATAATGATTAATTCCCACATGGATTATGATTTACCACCTGATATTAGATTCAACCAATTCAAAATTAATAAAAATTTAGATTTATACAAATTGCAAATTTTGCTTTTTTAGGAATTATTAGCGACCTATTTTTGAGCAGTCATTTTAAAGATAAAACAAAATGTGATGAGAATGAAAAACTGAAAAAGTAAAAGATGAGTTTCTGGTTCAGTGATTTAAAACGCTATCTATAAAAATTATTCATGTAACTGCCACGTGTCTTCATCCTATAAGAAAACACTTTTCAAGAAATGGAAAATAATAAACACCATTAAACTGGCAGGAGAAGATCATTATCGATCAAAAAATGAGCGGTAAAGCTAAACCGAGAGTAATATCCTTAAAAGTATTCCTGAAACAAATCTCTGATAAATTTTATTGGCGATGTGAAATGGGGAAAAAACATTTTTTGATAGTGTTAGTGTTTTTTATCATCATCCGACAAGCTCTATTTGCTTTTGAGCTCCAGAGTGGTAAAATTCAGAGCCGATACACTCTCCAGATTACCTATAATGGAAAAATGCCACCCACTTTCGCTAATCGTTTAGTGATAAGGCCATATCTGCCTGTCATGACCGTTCAGATTGATTCACCCCTTATCCGGATTACCACCAGTCAACCTTTTGAACTGACGGAACATTACTATCTGGATAGCGGAACAGAAAAACCATTATTTTTAATGCCAGATGGAATTATGGATTCCCTTTTTTCAGACAAAAAATTAGGATATGAAATCAAAGATGGAAAAATTTTCTTTCGTCTATTTGCTCCCCGTGCTAAATGGGTTCGTCTGATTTTGTTTGATCATTATGACGATCGAACGGGAAGAGAATTCTTCATGCAACGTGATACTCAGGGAGTATGGGAAGTGCAGCTCTCTTACCCGAATCAATTTCGATTCTACGGTTACCGGCTATGGGGACCTGCCGGGGAAGGTGAAATGTTTGATTCCACTCTGGTGCTGGCCGATCCATATAGTCCGGCGGTAGTTACTCAAAATCATTACACTCATCCTGGAAAAACACATATTATCAGCGGAAACCAGTTTGACTGGCAAGGAGACACCTGGCAGGCTATTGCCTGGAATGATTTGATCATCTACGAAATGCATATACGGGATATGACAGCTCATCCCAGCGCATCCCTGAAGGATGAATCCCTGGCCGGCAGTTATCTCGGCCTTATCCAACCTGATCAGAAGGGCGGTTTACCTTATCTCACTTCCCTCGGTATAAATGCGGTAGAATTGTTGCCTGCCCAGGATTTTGGGAATCTGGAAGTCCCTTTTAAAGATCCGACTGCTCCGGTGTACAATACCTGGAATCCCTACGAACGCAATCACTGGGGGTACATGACCAGTTATTTTTTTGCGCCGGAATCTTATTATGCTTTGAGAGGAAATATGCTGCCCGCTCAGTATAACGGGACCGATGCTCAGCAAGTAGATGAATTTAAAACCATGGTTAAAACTCTTCATCAAAACCGAATAGCCGTATTGATGGATGTGGTGTACAATCATGTATCGCAGTACGACTACAATCCACTAAAGTACATCGACAAATTTTATTATTTTCGGTTGAATGATGATTGCTCATTCACTTCGGTCAGTGGATGCGGGAATGATCTGAAAACCGAGCGCCCCATGACTCGCCGCTTAATTGTGGACAGTGTAATTCACTGGCTGAAAGACTATCATATCGACGGATTTCGCTTTGATCTGGCACTCCTGATCGACTGGAAAACCATCGACCGTATCCGGGAAGAAGCTCAGAAAATTCATCCCGGGGTCATTTTAATCGCCGAACCATGGGGCGGAGGATATAATCCAGATAAATTTTCAGATCATCAATGGGCTTCCTGGAACGATCAGATCCGTAACGACGTCAAGGGACAGAATCCGTATGACGGTCTGGGTTTTATTTTCGGGAAGTGGCAGGGTGAGAATAACCGAAAATCCTTGCAGCGATTTGTGCAAGGCTCGCTACGAACGATGGGTGGCCAATATCTGAAAAGTGCCCACTCCATAAATTATCTGGAATCTCATGATGACCATACATTGGGTGATTTTATCCGGATTGGTCTGAATGATGTTTCTGCCCAGGATAAGATCAGTGATCTGGATAAACATGTAAAATTAACTCCCACTCAACTGAAAATAAATAAACTGGCAGCACTGTTTCTGTTGGCGAGTCAGGGACCCGTGATGATTCATGCCGGCCAGGAATTCGCTCGCAGTAAAGTCATTGCTCCAACTTCCGTACCTGATCCCGATGTGGGAAAAATTGATCACAACAGTTATAACAAAGATAATGAGACCAACTGGCTCAATTATAGACATGCCGATCTAAATCACGAACTTTTAGATTATTATCGGCAACTCATACGTGTGCGCCTCGAACATGAAGCCTTCCGCTATTCTCGAGCCGAAGATTTTAAATTTTTTCATACCGCCGATTCACTTTTTCTGGCGTTTCAAATCAACTATAAAAAAAATAAATACATTGTCCTATTAAATGGGAATAATCGGAAAGAGCAAAAATTTTCCCTGCCGGGTGGGGAGTGGAAAATCTTAACCGATCCGCAAGGCAGCACCAGTCAACCGAAAACGATGGTTAGAAGAAGGACTATTACCCTTTCTCCCAGTAGTGGGATAATATTGATGCAGCAAAAAACAGAGATTCAATCTTTTCGCCAGTGATAGTATTGTCACCTATCTTAAAAACGGGACAATTATCGAAAAGGATTTAGTATGGAAACTTCAGCGAAAGCGAAGAAAAATATCTTCAATTTTCCGGCGCTCTTTTGGTTGGTCATCATTTTTGAATTTTTTGAACGCGGGGCTTACTACGGTATGATGAGCATCCTATCAGTATATCTGACTGATCACCTTCATTTTGCCAAAGAGAGTGTAGGATTAATAAAAGGTACCATTCAGCCCCTACTCTATTTTCTTCCAATAATCAGTGGTGCGTTAGCCGATCGTTTTGGATATCGCCGCATGTTGATGATTGCATTTTCTCTATTGGGACTTGGTTATTTTCTCACTTCCCGGGCTACCGATTACGCGCTGGTGTTTGGGGCACTGGTGGTGATGGGATTTGGAGCCGGCACTTTCAAACCCATAATTTCAGGTACAATCGCTCGGATTACCGATGAAAAAAATAGCACCCTCGGTTTCGGGATCTTCTATTGGTCCATTAACCTTGGTGCTTTTCTTTTTCCGCTCATTTTAGTTCCCATCCTGAAAAAAATGGATTGGAGTTATGTCATCATCGCCTCCGCTGTATGCACTGCCAGCATGCTTATTCCAACCCTCTTTTTCTATAAAGAACCGGTGAAAAGCGCTCTTCAGCCTCACCAAAAACCGGTGAACCTAATTCAAACCTTAGCCAATGCCTTCGAGATTATTTACAGCCCGGTCGTTTTAATTTATCATTTATGCAGCAGAAGCCGAACGGTGAAATTAACCATTTTTTTGGTATTGGGGATTTTATTGATATATTCGTTGTTCACTTATCTACAACAACCCGTGGTCAGTGAAAAATACCCTACGGTTGGAATTCCATATAAAAAAGCCATTTTGCTCGTGAAGGTCGATCGGAACATGCTGGCTCCTGAGAATTTTCAACTGAAACCGCTTCCTTCAGATTCAACCAGAATAGCTTTAACTGTTTATAAACCCGATCGGATCGATGAATTTCTTACTGCTCTGCATGATTCATTACAGCGTTTGCCTTTATTCACCGGCATTGAGCAGAATGATATTAAATCATTTATATACCAGGCAGACCAAAAGCTGGAACTGATATTACAAAGGAGCAGGGATGGAATTGGAAATTATAAAGTCGTGCAGGAAAGCAATAATCGCTTCCGAGTCATTCTTTACCAACCAACTCTATTCCATCAATTTCAAGCTGAGCTACTGGCCGAATTACATACCTATCCCCTGCTGGCCGGAATTACAAGCGATTACCTACAAAAATTATTTGAAGCCGGCCATAGCCGCTCCTTTTTCCTGCTGTATGTGATCGTACTCTTATTGATCGCCTTAGCCATTATTGGTTACAGTGACTATCGAAATAAAAAATCACCATCCCGCAATTATACACTGCCATTTTTCATAATAGCTGCAGTTGGACTTATTTTATGGTTCATTCCAGGGCTCTCGGTATTAGGTCGGCTGATCTCTTACATTATTTTTATTACCACCACTGCCTTATTCATTATCGATAAATCCGATACCGCCAAATTTAAAGATCATGCCAAATTTTTATTGATGATCTTTCTCTATTCCGGTTTCTGGATTCTTTATTTTCAGATGTTCGACTCGGTGCTGTGGTATGTCCAAGCTTACGTGGATGGGAGTTCTGTTAACAGGGTTGTCAATCAATTCCTTGAATGGTTTGGCTTTCGCCTCAACTGGTTTTTTGACATCGAACATGTTACTGTTATCAATGCCGGAACAATAATACTTTTACAATTGCTGATCTCTAACCTGGTCAAAGCGAAAAAGGCGTTGCCAACCATGATCAGCGGTATTGGTATTGCCACACTGGGCATGGCGATTCTGGCGATTTCTTCCAACATCTGGATATTCATCATCGGCATCATCATGTTTTCCATAGGAGAGATGACCGCACACCCCAAATTTATCAGCTATGTCGGTTTAACCGCCCCGGTCGATCGCAAAGCAATGTACATGGGTTATCTATTTCTCTATGGCGTGTTCGGAAGCTCGATTGGTGGTATAATGGGTGCCAGATTGTATGTTCATTTTGTGGATAATCTCAATCGGCCGAAAACTTTATGGCTGATATTCAGCCTCATCGGAGTTCTAACAATCGTCGCTCTCTTGTTATATAATAAGTTTTTCGGAAGTAAAGAGAGAAAGGATATTTAAAATATTCCATCTGGTATTTTCAATGGCCTTTTTATTATCAGAGTCTTCAGGTTAAAAAACAAATACCGTTATACCGATCTGCTATAAATCTTGATCATCAGAATTTGATTTGTCATTTTCCTTCGTTTTGTCTTTTCAGAAATTTGGTTGAAAACAATTTTTTTCTTTCTTAATGTTAGTATGTTCAGAAACTAAAAGATTAAGGAGAATATTATGGCTATTATTCTTCCCGATTTACCATATCCCCATAACGCTCTCGAGCCTTTTATCAGTGCCAGAACTCTGGAGTTTCATCACGGCAAGCATCATCAGGCTTACGTCCAGAATGCCAACAAATTGATAGCAGGCACGGATTTTGAGAAAATGGATGAAGTAAGTATTATTAAAAAGACGGCAGGTGATAGTTCAAAAGTCGGCATCTTCAATAATGTTGCTCAGGCCTGGAATCACGCTTTTTACTGGAAATGTATGAAACCGCAGGGTGGTGGAAAACCGACAGGAGCAATCGCTCAGAGAATCGAAAAGGATTTTGGTAGCTATGAAAAATTTGTGGAAGAATTAAAAACCGCTGGAGCGACTCAATTTGGAAGCGGTTGGGCCTGGCTGATCATCGAAGGGCAAAAACTGAAGGTAGTAAAGACCGCCAATGCCGACACTCCTATCGCCCATGGCTTAAAACCATTACTGACCGTCGATGTATGGGAACACGCTTATTATTTAGACTATCAGAATCGCCGACCCGATTACCTGTCAACTTTTGTAGAAAAATTGATCAACTGGGATTTTGTAAATTCTCAATTATAACTGATAAATTGCTGTAACCGAAATAATCACTTTCTATGCTTTGAGAGGAAGACAAGCAGCTTTTTAACCTATAAAATATAAATTAT
>CAYMXZ010000098.1:0-12499 GCA_964394475.1 uncultured Caldithrix sp.
GTTGGGGATTCCGAGGCAAGATCTATCACTCCTTATATCAACAGGTGAATTTTCAATCCGGTAATCAACAAATAAGCATAGGTAGCGATTCAAAACCAGGATTATTTCAAATGCTTCCTACTGAATTTTTTCTTTTCTTGCGATTACGTCCTATGGATGTATATATAAAGGCAGGCCTGTTTGATCTAAATTTGAGCACCGATCAAAACGCTCAGAGTTCGGAAGGATTTGTTATCGACAATTTGATTATTTCCAGATGGTTATTTGATCATATCGTAAAAACATTGGAATTAGAAGTGGGATTCAACATTCCTCTTGGTCGGCTGTTCGCGCTTCACAGGGATGCCCTGTCCATGAAAGTCGGTGCCAACTATTTCCAACATGGCTCAAATTATTTATCGTTTAGCCTCCAGCCAAACGGGGGCAATAATCCTCAATTTTTCGAACATACTTATCTGGAAAATAATAGCTGGATGGGGTTTACAGTTGGTTTAAGCACCAGAATATCCCGCAATTTATTAGTAGCTTTTGATGCCACTCATGTCCCTCCAATAAAAGAAGAATTACCCTCAACTTCTTTTTCCGGGTGGCAATCTCTGCAAATTTCATCCGGACTTTATTCTAATAACTCCTGGACATTTTACAAATTTGGACTGATTTTTTTACTTTACTGATCAGACCTCTCCCAGAAGTCTATCTCTGCAAATTTATAAGAATTCTTTCTTATACTTGTCTGAAAGCAATTATTCTATTCCAGGATTAGAAGCGCATAATGAATCTTTTTATTCAACTTTTCGTGATAGGTGAGGCGGATTTCTACTCCTTCTTTAGCTGAAAGAGAATAGCTGCACGGAAGGATACTTCTGCATACGTTAAAAAACTTTCCAGTTTACCCGTTCCAAAATCAAGGTCGGTGAGGGGCATGCGGGTTAGATTCGTAATCATGATACCCGTCCGAGGATGTCACAGATGAATTTTTTCCAATGCTTCTCATCCTTGCTGCTGTCGGAATTTTAGTAGGGTATAAAGTGAATTGAAAATATAATTATCTCTGACTCTCTTGACTGTGTTTTTCATCCACACCGCTAATTCACCCGCGATACTTCTACGAAGTTCTGTAAACCAATGGAAGCGGTAGCAAAACAGAGCGCGTAATCGAAATAATTTGGGGGAAAATCGCCAACTTTTTTAATCAGGCGTTAGAAGCATTCTCCACGGGTTTACCTTCTCAAAAAATAACGGCAAATTTTTTAGAAGTATTTGAGACTCGCAGTTATCGAAAATTTGATTAAATGAAAAAAATTTTCAGAACTAAATTTGTAAGCGGGGTTAAAAAGGGAGTTAAAAATTGTGTGATCGATCTTTTACGAAAAAACCACCTGACATCAAGAGATTCGATTAGGGAAGGATATTCTGTTTTGTGGAGACGGCGGGAATCGAACCCGCGTCCGAACAGGAGGCGAAAGAGGCGTCTACATGCTTAGCCTGACGGTTGATTTAACCAGCAGCTGGCAGTCAGGCCAGCCCACTGCTGGCGATCCTGAAAAGATACAGCATCAGCTGTTCAGGCCTCAGCCGATACTGCCCTGCCTTTAACGACGTCCAGCTATCCTCCCGGCAGAGAGGGCAGATAGCGGACGGGCTACGCGTTTTTACGCAGCCAGTGCGTAATTATTATTGGCACTTTATAAAGTTCTCACTAATCACGGGATAGCGAGAAATCCCGGCATGCTGCCCCAATCTCCTTCGACTGCCCGTCGAAACCAGATCGTCCCCAATATTAAAGACCATCACGAAAACTTGTACAAAATTACCATGGAGAAGTTCCGAATGCAAATAGGAAAGATGGGAGGAAGAACAAATAGTAAACAGCCAATATCACCTCCGTTTTTAACGAACACTCTGGGCTCTACCCTCAATAAAATAGCCTCCTGTTACTTGATCTTGAGATGAGTAACAGGAGGCTAACCAAACAGAGGCGGACTCGCCTGATAACAGTCGGGGGAAAACTTCTATCAAGCTGCTAACGCCCTCCTCTGCCGCAATCAGGAAAAATGGGTGGGGGGAACACCCTGGACTTCACCTGATTGCTGAGTACCCCCGCTAGGACTCGAACCTAGAACCAACGGATTAAGAGTCCGCTGCTCTACCAGTTGAGCTACGGAGGCGAAAATTATTCAAAAATATAAAAGACTTCAGAAAATGATGCAATATTAATGTTTTTTCGTACAAGCTCTGTCTGGCTTGTTCATCCCATTGATGTCTCTGCATAATAAATCAATTTTAATTTGAAGCATTATGATTATTATTTAACTCCGATAAAACATGCTTTAGTTACTTAAGAATAGAATAATAATTTTATTAAATTTTATCGTTTAGCTGTTCACTAATCTTTATGGTAGAGTGAATACAGTAAAATTTTATTCTTTTATCTTTTATTGAGAATCTATAACTTTTCGCACCCCAATCTCTAACAAGAACCCCTGTCTGTACCAGGCAAGCGAGCCCTGGCCCTTCCCCTGCCCGGCTCAGACGGGGTAAGGAAATGTGTTTCAAAAAGAAAATTATTTAACATTTCACTCGCAATGACATAGATAGAACAACTTCTCAAGTGAAATATTTTCGGAGCGCAGAAAACCAATTATTAAAAATGACACCTACCAGAAGTAGAAAATGTCCTATAATAAACATCCAGATTATTTTTTCCTTTTTACTGACTTCAACCTTTTCCCACCTAAAACTCATACATGAGTCGACGTAATTGCCAGGAAGGTGCAGAAAACTCCCTCGGGAATTGAAGCCATTACTGTTGTAAAAAAATCAGGTGTGTCCAGTGAACAATTTTGAGTCAATATACCAGCAAAGATTTTCCATGGATTCTAATGTCCCTACCGGAAAACCAGGTACTCAATTAAAACACACCAGCAACTATTTACAGCTTAAAAACACAATAACCCATGAAAGATATTTTTATCCGCTCTCCACTGTACCAAGACTCAACCGGCATTATTGCTTGCTTTTGGTATTCCTACATTCTATTTTTTGCTGACTTTTTCAAGTTTTAATTCAAGCAAGATTCTCAAAAATTATTTGGGTCTCTGTGCATTAAATTTTTAAAAAATAAGACAATCAGATGTTTAAACGTGTTCTCTTATGATTTCAATAAAACATGAACCATAAGCGAAAACGATAGAATGTGTATAAATTACAAAGGAGAAGAAAGATGATCAAAGAGATTACTTTGCAACAGTTAGATCCGAAAAAATTTATTCAGGAGAAAGTGAAAGAAATTAAAGATCTGGTTGGAAATGGAACAGCAATAAATGCCTTATCAGGAGGAGTGGATTCTTCCACAGTAACCATGCTGGGACATCAAGCACTGGGTAAGCAACTTAAGACGGTTTTTATCAATAATGGTTTGATGCGTGAGGGTGAACCCGAACGAGTAGTAAACCTTTTTAAAAAATTAGGGGTGGAGGTAGAGATCGTTGATGCTCAGAATGATTTTTTTGCTGCGCTTCAAGGCATTACTGATCCGGAGGAAAAACGCGAGGCAATCACACAGACTTTCTATAAAAAAGTTTTTGGGCGTTTGGTCAAACAGAGTGGCGCGAAACATCTGTTGCAGGGAACCATTCTTACCGATGTTGATGAAACCGTGGCCGGCATAAAAAGACAACATAATGTCTTTGAGCAATTAGGTATTGATCCTCAAGAAGCATTTGGTTATCGAATCATTGAACCGCTGGTTCAGCTTCGCAAAGACGGAGTCAGAAAAGTTGGTGAAGCACTGGGGCTCCCGGCGGAGATATTTCAACGGATCCCCTTTCCTGGTCCAGCCCTGGCCGCCCGCGTTATCGGTGAAGTAACTCCTGAGCGCGTCCAGATCGTGCGGAAAGCGACCGCCGTGGTTGAACAGCTGCTTAATGGCTTTCCTGCCTTCCAGTATCTGGCCATCTTGCATCAAGACCGCGTGACGGGTATGCGGGACGGGAAAAGAGATTTTGGACTGCAAGTCGAAGTGCGATGCTGGGACAGTGTGGATGCCCGAAAGGCGACTCCTACTCGGCTTTCTTTCGACCTGCTGGAAAAGCTGGCTTCTGAAATTATTCGCCAGGTTCCCGGGGTGGTGAGCGTGACTTATAATATCGCCCCCAAACCCCCGTCTACGATTGAGGCGGTTTAAAAGTCAATCCACTTTTCTAAATATCCTGATAACCTTGCCGATAATATTTTTCAGAAATTAAAGTGGCGAGGAAAGCCATGACTATCCGTGAAATCAGGGAGGCATATGACCAGAACTATCGGGAAATCCTGCAGGTGATTATGGAAATGGGCGGCGATGCAAATATTTCCTACCATCGAAAAAAACGAACCCGATTATATCTAAAACTGCGAAATCTGCAGCGAATCGAACACCGGCTCAGCCATCTGGAAGAGGCTCTCTCTGAAAGGGAGAGTTTTTCTAAAAGACACGCCCATAATCAAAAAGCTTAATGTTAAAAGAACCTCTCTCCGCCCCGCAGTCATCAAGGTAAAGAAGTGTTATCGATATATAATTGCTCTCTTTATTTCTCATTATTTAGAAATATAACAATCGTAAAATTTTACATAATCACCAGAAGAATGAATTTCCTTGGTGATTCAGACCTTCCAATCTTTATGCATGAGTTTCAGGAGTAGTTAACTTCGGAAATGATCCGTTAGCCGGTGCTTTATATTTTTTACATCTTATGGAAGAAGATATTTCAATCGAGAAATCATTGACCAGCAGATAAAAATAGAATCCAATGTCACCAAAAAATCTGGTATTTATATAAAATCATTTTCATAAATTCAGGACAATTTTCAAGGTGGTAAAATAGTTCCGTGGGGCACCAGCTTCATAAAAACGCCGATCGGCAGAATTAATGTTAATAAAACTTACATACCGCTCATCAAACAGATTATGGATGCCGGCTGAACAAATAATCTGAAATGGTTTTGCATTCATCTCAATTCCCATCGTCATCCCGATCACCCGAAAACCGTCTGCGGATTCGGAATTGGCATCGTCCACATACATTGCACTCACTGCCCAGTAGTTCAAATGACTGACCACCCTCAGCCAGCCAAAAATAGATTGTTCTAAAACACTACTGAAGAAGAAATTATGTCGGGGAATATTGGGAACGATGTTCTTTGAAAAATCGCGATCTCGAATTACCACATTTCCCTGCTGATCCATTTCAATGGTGCGGGCACTATAATGCCGGTAGGTAAAATCGGAATAGGTATAAGCCCATTTAAAGGTCAGAACCGCTGGAAACTTCATTTCCGAAGTTAGTTCCAGTCCGTAGCGGACCGTTTGTGCCGAATTGCGATAATAATAATCACCCGATACTTCAAAGGGCACAATTTCATCCTTAATTGCATAGCGAAACACCGATGTCTCAAAATAAAAATGCTGAATAGGTAACATCTGTAACTGATTCACTTCCGTTTTAATTCCAAGTTCAAAATTATTCGATTTCTGTGGTTGCAAATCAGGATTAATCAATTTTTCTGGTTTGGAGCTAATGGGATAATTATCCAGCTCATTAGCTGCCGGGCTATCAAAACTCATTCCCCAGGAAGAATAAAGCGCTAACCAGGAATAGAATTTATAGTTAAATGCCAGCTTGGGAGTAAATCCCTGAAAGGAACGCGCATCATTCTGAGCTGCCAGAAGTTGATTCTTTTGATCAAATGTGATTTGTTCCAGACGAGCACTCAGCAACAGATACAATCGCTGGCGGAAAAGATCAATCGAGTTCTGGATAAAAATTCCCGAATTGCTCATGGCTTCATGCGTCAATTCTTCTAAAAGATCCGTTTTCTGGCCATTTACATTCTGGTAGGCTTCAACTGGACCGGTCTGGTATAGTAAATCCCCTCCGGCTGAAAATTCATTACTTCTTCCCAGGATCTGTCTGCGATTCACATATCGCAGGCTCAATCCTAAACCGTACCGATTGATAATGCGGTAAATCCTAGTACTGCGTTCAAAATATTTTATGGTTCCATATCCAATAATTTCCAGCTCCTGATTTTTATCCTGGCCGAAAAAGGTAATAAAACGCAGTCCCAATCGACCTTTTCGGGTAAACCGTTTAAAATCGAAATCTACCTCTTTCTGGGCTGCCTGCCAGGGATTAGTGAGATATTCCTCTCGGGTCAAGGAACCCGGCAGACGAATGTGCCCATTGACGAAGTAACTTAAAATCTGCAGACGATTATATCGATCAACTCTTATATCCCAGACCGAATTGATGACATCCCAGCCATCGTCGCTATGGGGACGAAAACCATCCAGGGCATGATGACTGTAAGTTAGCATAAAAGAATGAGCTGGTTTGTGAAGATTAATCTTCATACCGTGGCGTCGCAGGCCGAAAGAACCGAAATAATTAAACTGCAGAGCACGAGAGGAGGACATATCCGTATCATTTCTGAAATGAATGACTCCGCCTGGAGAATTGGTATAGAGCGAAGAGGAGTTGCCTTTTACCAGTTCAATACTGCTCACCGCATCAAAATCAATAGCTTCTATGCGGGTTTGCCCATCCGGTTCGGATTCCGGAATATTATCCAATAAAATTCGGACACCTCTGATTCCGGAGTTGGAGCGACTGCCAAAACCACGAATGGAGATGCGTACATCATGATTCCCATAGCGGGATTGCAGGAATACTCCGGATATCCCATTCAACAGTTCATCTACCGCAATGGCTTTCTGAAACCGATATTCCTTATAATCCATCCGGATAACAGGATAAGGAATATCGATGATTTTTTTATCATAGCGAGTGGCAGTGACCACAATTTCATCCATTCGATAGAGCGAAGTGTCAGTGCGAGTAGTGTCAGAAATTATCTGAGCGGCGTGACCGACAGGTGTTTTTATGAAGAAAAATAATAAAACCAGAAACAGCAGAATGAATTGATGAAATCCGATCATAATTTTCTTATAAACTTCTTGATTTGGGTAGCGAGATCAAGATGAGATAGAAACTAAATATTCTTCTATACTCTGTTAAGCGGGCTGGACTTCGGATAAACGACACTCACCAATAAAGCCAGTTTGCAAATAGCTGTAAATTTACAACGTATTACTTCAATAAAATCATTCGACGATTCTGGACATACTCTCCGGCTCGCAATTGAAGGAAATAGATACCACTGGCGATTCGATTTTCGGATTGATCGGTACCATCCCAGGTTAACCGATAGCGTCCTGGTTGATAAATTTCATCGGTAAGAGTCTTCACCAGTTGCCCAAGAATATTATATATGAACAGCTGAACCCGCTCACTTCGCGGAATCTCAAAAGTAATGGTTGTCACCGGATTAAATGGATTGGGATAGTTCTGCCAGAGTTGATATTGCAAAGGAATTTGAGTAACTGGCTCATCGATTCCAATTATCAAACCGGGCTCGGGAGCTGGCAATTTCTGATCGGTAAAAATATGGAACTGCCCGGGATGTAAATTCAGGCTTAAACTACCGCTAATATAAACCAAACTATCTCCCGAGAAATAATCGTACCACACGCCGGGATGTACAAACCCGGGATCAATAGTTTGGTCGGTAACACCAAAGTTTCCCACGATGCTTACATTCATGCTGGAATGAGTCAACCGAATTCGTTTGCGGCCATTGACATCATTTAGCCACAGATTTACCTGCGTTTGCGAACTGGTGAAAACCTCATTTTGATTTCTCAATTGAAGCAGAGCTGCCCAGGTTTTGAATAATCGCTCTCGATCGGGCTGCTGTAGATAGTCCCAGCGAAGTGGTTTCTCACCCAACCGTCCATTATAATTTATAGAATAATCATATCCCAGCTCTCCGAATTGCCAGATCATCTTGGGACCGGGATAGGTAAAGAAAAAGGCACCCACCATCTGCTGTCGTTGCAAAGCCACACTGGTATCCTGGACAGAATAATTCCCGCTGCTGGCACCATAGCTTATATTTTTGAACATCAACCGTTCTTCATCATGGCTTTCCATGTAAGTAACCAGATGGGGCGTCAACCAGCCGCGGGTTCCATAATATCCCCAGGAGAAATCGGATTTGCCTCCGGTATGATACCCCATGGTGGCTTCATTATAATTATAATTGCTGTTACCCCACAACATCATGCCATGGGAGTATTCGGCTAACTCTTTTTCCTCCGCATTATCGGTAAAATGTTCCAAAATGACATACACAGTAGTATCGATTTCCCATATTTTATCTGCCATTCTTTTTAGAATAGCAATTCTGGCTGCATCGTAAGCAGAACCATCACCGGGTGTGTTCGTGAATCCCTTGCTGAAATCGAAACGAAAACCATCCACTCTATATTCAGTAAGCCAGTAACGGGTCACGCGGTCGACGAATATTTTTGTGGCCTGGCTTTCATGATTAAAATCATATCCCCAGGAATACACCGGGTTGGGTGAAACCTGATTATACCAGGGATTCTGGGCAGAGGGACGGTTATTCTGTGCATCCCAATACAATCGTACCAGCGGAGATTGTCCATAGGAATGATTTAACACGATATCCTGAATCACCGCCAATCCATGCCGATGGCATTCATCAATGAAACGTTTCAAATCGTCTTTGGGACCGTAATATTTATCCGGTGCAAAATAAAAAGACGGATTATACCCCCAGCTGGAATTTCCTTCAAATTCATTAATCGGCATGAGTTCGATGGCATTGATGCCCAGTTTCTTAAAATACGTCAGAGTATCCTGCAGCGTCGCGAAATCATGCTCCTGTAAAAAATCCCTTAGCAACATTTCATAGATAACCAGTTTATGTTTTTCCGGTCGCTGAAAAGTATCGGAATATACCCAGGTGAAAGGCGGCTGGTTGGTTTGAAAAACGGCAACCGCTTCACTGGTTTTGCCAAACGGATACGATTTAAGATTGGGATAAATAGCAGAAGGAATATATTGATCGTTCCAGGGATCTAAAATTTTATCTGTATAAGGATCGGCAATACGGATTTCTCCATCCACGACATACTGGAAGGCATACTCTTCCCCCGGCGTCAGGCCATCCAGAGTAATCCAGTAATGGACTGAGTCGGCATCAACGTAATCCCGTTTCATATAATAGAGGGTATCCACCCGCCAATCATTATTTTTAAAATCCCCGATCAGATAGACAAATTTTTTATAAGGAGCAAAGAGAGAAAACGTCACGGTGGTGCTGTTGATATAGTTGATGCCGTCCTGTATTCCGATCGGACGGGGTTCTTCGGTCACCGGTGGATTGATCATAATCAGAAAGGATGCGGTATCAGTAATACCAGCGGTATCTTCACTGACGACCGCTATTTCCTGAAATCCGGGATTATAATTGCTGGAATAAAAATCATAGCCGATGGTATCGGTTGCTACCTGGGCAACCGTCATTTGATTCACCAAAATTTTCATAGTACTGATTTGTGTTCCGATAGTGGCCGCGGTCGCTAATACTGAAATGGTATCATTTCCTGAAGAAAACAAGGGCGAGCGTCGCGGATCACCAAAAGGAACGGCCACCGCTGGTTGCAGAATGACCGTGGTGATTCCGGGATCATAAAGATCCAGAAAGATATCAGCACCGCCAACCTCTCGACCGGTCACAGACCCATTCGAGTTTCGAAAGACAAAGGCCAGCTGCAAAATCTTCTCAGCCGGATCCGTAACATTATAATATTGCCTGGGATAGCCAATAACCAGTTTATAGAGATCGGTGGCGATACGGGTTAAATGACATTGAGGGAGATTAACATTCCAGGGAGCAATGACATGTTTCCAATCGCTGGGAGAAGTACTATAATTGGTAATTACTCCCGTATGGGCATATACATCATTCCCGGTATAGCCCATCATTCCCTGATTGCCCTGGGTTGCATCAAAAAAGACAACAATAGAATCATACTGAGTAGCATAGGTCGGCAGTGAGGTTACTACCTGTGCCTGAATAAAATTGGCTATAAATAGTATGACGAATAGACTAAAACGAATTTTCATAAATAATTGCTCCTTTGTGTCAGACAATTTTCAATAGCTGTTGTACTTTATTTTTTAGATTCTTATCCCTAATATTTTATTTTCCAAGGTAGACCAGAGTTCGGAAAGGTTCTAATTCTTCCAAATATAGAGCCCCCTCTTTAAAATTTGGTGGAGCAGTTTTAAAGCCTTCCCATTGTCCTCGTTCGATTTGAGCGTGAAATTCAGGTGGTAAATGTACCAAAATTTGTCGGGCTGGTTTATTCTTGAGATTAGTAATGACGATTGCCACTGACTCGTGATGGAACCTCATAAAAGCTCCCACCGAACCCGATAAGCTAGCGGTCGGCAATTGAATGAAATCACCCCTGGTAAAACAGGGATTTTTGCGGCGCAGTTGAATTAACGATTGGTAAAGAGCATACAGCGAGGTATCCGATTCAGCCCAGTTCAAAACAGATTTTTCAAATAATGACGGTCGCTGGGTCTCCCCGATTTCCTGACCGGCATAAATGAGAGGGATTCCCGGAAGAGTAAACAAAAAAGTGGCATATGCTTCAATAGCCGGAGAGCCAAATTGGGCTAAACTGCGCGGTTCATCGTGATTTTCCAGGAAACGCATCGGGAGGCTGTGCTGCGGATAAAGATGATCTCTCTCCCTGATAAAAGCAATTGCTTCTGCCGTACGATTATTTTTCTTCCGGATGTCCAGTAGCAGACGGTAGAGTGTCCAGTCGTAATCGGAAGTAAAACCAGTGAGCATGATTTCCGGATCTTCCCATTCTGCCAATAAAAAAATATCCGATTTCAGTTCACGGAGTTTTTGCAAGGCATCCTGCCAGAAATCATAAGGGATCATCCCTGCCACATCACAGCGATAACCGTCAATATCGAACTCTCTGACCCAATAAAGAAGTGTTTCCCGCATATACTGTCGCATGGCCGGCTGATCATAGTTAAAATCAGTAACATCGCTCCACTCTGCCACCTGGCGGGTAAACTGTCCTTTTTTATCGCGAGAAAACCATTCGGGATGGTCAGCCATTAAATTATTATCATTAGAAGCATGATTAGGCACAATGTCAATAATTACTTTCAATCCACGGCGATGGATCTCCTGTACCAGTTGACGGAAATCTTCCTCAGTTCCATATTCAGGATTAATCGCCCGAAAATCCTTAACCGAGTAAGGACTGCCCAGAGTTCCTTTTCGGTTTTTTTCTCCTATGGGAAAAATGGGCATAAGCCAGACGATATTGGCGCCCAACTTTTCGATATGATCCAGCCGTTTGATAATTCCCTGAAAAGTTCCTTCCGAGCTAAAACTTCGCGGGAAAACCTGATAAAGAATTCCATTTCTCGCCCATTCCGGCGGCTCTGGTAAGGAATAGCTGCTATAATCACCCAGTTCTCGACCAGTGCCATGTTTTTTTTCACAATATAAAACAATAAAAAGCATATTGAGCACCAGAATTATTGCCATGAGTGGACCGGGTTTACCCATAGGTTCGTAAAACTAATTAATATTTTTTTCTTTTATGTGGTACTGAGAAAAATCAAGATTGACCAGTGGATTTTCTGGGAAACGTTCTTTCAGCATCTTATCCAGCAAAGCCAATTCTCCCGGATGAGTTTCAATGACGGCATCGCGCACATCCACTCCCGCTCGGATTCCATAAAGGGTAATATCTAGGATGATATAATTTTCTGCAATTTGCACAATAGCCTTATTCAGGGTCCAGGCAACTTTTTTATCGATGATTTTATTCACTTCTCCCATCAATAATTCTTCATGATCCCGGACCAAAACAATTTTATGATCCCAGACCTTCTCCAATTCTTTTTCATCCATTTGATAGCTATAACTGAAACCAATTTCCGGAATCCGGGTGAATGAAAAAATAACCACTTTTACATGGCGGCTTACTGCTTCTCTCAGATATTTTTCAAGCGCTAAAACTTCACTGCGCCAGGCAGAAAGATAAATCGATTCCCCGGAGGTTTGAATCATTTCCTGAGCTTTGGAAACCAGATTTTGATATCCGGATAGATTCCATAATTGTTCCGGTTCCATCTTAATCTTTATCTCAGAGAGACTTTTTCTGAATACCTCAATTTTTTGGGCAAAGCGCTGTTCCAGAATGCGCAGAAATTGGTCGGGTGGCAAAGGAACATATTTTTCAGGTTGAGTGGAAATGACACTCACCGCTCCATAGGATTCCAGGCGATTAATGACATCATAAATGGCGGAACGAGGCACCCCACTGTTTTTACTCAATTCATAGCGCGTCGCGGGATACTGCTGCAGCAGAGAAACATAGGCTTTGGCTTCATAGCTGGTAAAACCCAGGTCACACATCTTTTGCGCAATTTTGTCGAGCATATTCCTTTTCTCCTGATTATCCCCCATTTTAAAAATAGTATATTTTAGATTTTAAATTTTATAGGTAATAATATCCTTTTATAAATCCTAAACTAAATAT
>CAYMXZ010000099.1:0-12450 GCA_964394475.1 uncultured Caldithrix sp.
CGGTTATAGTGGAGTGACGTCTCAATGGGATACCGTCTACTATCGGGGGCAACCATTGGATCCCAATCCTTTTATAGGAGATCCAAGTTACGGTGCCGGGGAATACCTGGCCTGGTTTATAACGGATCAATTTGTCTATATTTTCGATGCGGAATTAGGCCAATGGAAATCCCACGCTTATAATATTCCCTTTACCTATACCAGCGGCAATGGACGATTCTGGTCAAGAGGAGATTATGCGGGGGTTATCATTTTTGATTCCTCTTTGAATATATACGATAATCTGGCTTATAGCCTGCATCATCATGATTTTTCGGAGTTGTCGGCCGGCGGATATTATGATGATTCTACCTGGGAATATAATCACGGTTTTGTGGCTTATTGGTGGAGTGGGGGCAGTGACTATAAATTTATCGGTTATAGTGCCTTTACCAACCAATTTGATGTGCTGACCGTAAATTCCCCTTATGGCGGATTAACTACTCCTTCTTTCCTGAAAAATAATCTTGCCCTTAAAACAGCCTTTGTCGTTCATCAAAGAGAATTTTTAAGTTCCCCATCCTGGTATCGTCTCCATCTGTATGGATTTGATACTCGCCACGGCGGTTGGGTGCATCACACCTGGGAATATGATGAGGCGGAATGGGACGTGGGAACCGTTGAGTCTGGCGGCCAGTTTGCTATCATTGATGTAGTGGACTCGAATTATATTGAATATTATTGGATATATTCCGGCCTGAACAACTCTTTTCATTGGCACACAGCAGGTCTGGATGATTACGGCGGTGTGATTCATTACTATGGTGGAAGTATTGCAGCCGGCTTGGATACGACCAAAATCTGGTTTTATTCGGCTAATTCAGGGGCCTCTCACTTCGTTCCATTTTCTCATAAAGACTTTTTCGGTGCGATAATGGCAGAGAATTTTGGAATAATATCTTTAATCGATAATACCAATCCGGATAATCTATATTTGACTATTTATCATGAACCACAAGATCTTATCACGTCGCTAACCATTCCAACATTTTCGGGAATTGCAAAATCTACACCTTATATTTTACTGTATCCAACAGCTGGTTCGAACAAGGAGGTATTTTGTTATTCCGGGCTGGTCAATGACTATCAATTGATCGGATTTTTACCGTCCAGCACCTATGTGAACTATTGGGTACAGAATGTGCTGGGCTTTATGCAATCCAACGATGCTTTTGCCTTGTATGATGGAACGTCTAACGAATATTATTTTATTCCCGAGGTTATACCCACCGCTAATCCCTTAGGCGGCTATATTGCACTGGTCCAGAAAGTGTCGGGCTCCAATTCTTTTTATACCTATAGTGCGGTGATTCATCTATGGGAAGAAAAAAGCATCCCGGAAAATGTGAGCGCTGTGCTTGCCGGAAAGTATGTAGGGGTAATTAGCACCCCATTGGCAGCCAACCGATTCTATGCTTATAACGGTTTTTATGGAAATCTGGTATCGTTAGATCCCATCGGAAATTATGCCGCCTATGGTCCGCGGGTGGGGGATATGACAGCAGTAATCGTCCGCCATAACACCGTGTATGCTTTCAATCCTCAGAGCTCAACCGGTATTGATCATTCCGAATCACCCATTGCTCCGGAGCGGGTTGCGCTTTATCAAAATTATCCGAATCCATTTAATGCTTCCAGCACCATCAGCTATGAAATCCCCAAACGGGATGATGTGAAAATCGATTTATATGATATTATGGGACGAAGGATAAAAACACTTTACAGCGGCCAGCAAGAACCCGGGAGATATACACTTAAGCTGGAATCCTTCGATTTATCATCGGGGATATATTTCTATCAATTGCGGACTACTGAATTTCAGGAAACGAAAAGGTGTTTAATTTTGAAGTAGGCTTTTTTTAAGCACTAGTTTAATCAGGATTTCGGAGCAAGGAAGCACTCGCTCGAGTTAATGAATGAACGGTCAGCTATGCTTGCCTGCCCAACATTTGACGAAGATCGGGCGAGGAGTAAAGATGGGGGGTGTTATCCCGGAGTTCATCAATTTTTTATCTGGATTTTTCGGAGAAAATTATAAATTCATATTTTAACTTTAGCAAATCGACTTTCTGCTGGAAGAATTGTCGCTTCCGGCGGGCAGCTCTATTCTGAATGAAATCGAAATAATGATTATGGCAGAAAAAATTTCGGACCCATTGAGCATGGTGAACACCTGAAATAGAAATATTTTTTTTACTGCGCCAAAAAATATCATTGAATCGGATTGACAGAATTATATAAAGCGATCTATAACGAAATGTGAAGATGCATGACCGAACAATAAATCAGAGAAGTGTGAATTGAAAGTGAAAAACAAGATCTTGATTTATTTATTTATCATTGCGATTGTTGATACGATCATACCGATTCCCATTATGGCCCTGACTTTGATTTATGTCGTCGTTGAAAAACCAGCCTGGTTTAAAAGGTTAGTCTCGGAAGTCTATTCCTGATTTCAAAAAAGAGAAATGAAACAGTGACTGAACACCAACGGCGAATTCTCATCCATGAAGATGTCAATAAGTATTTCCACTATGAATAGGACGGCAATAAATGGAAAAAGAAGAAAATGGATAACAGATAAAAATATTATGGTTTAGTGACTGAGGAGAAAAAGTGGCGATTCGAATTGTCAGATTAGGAAGTCCAAGAGAGGAAGGAGAAGGTTTGCGGATAGGCACGGTGAGGCGCCCGCCCAGGGGAGTCAAGAAGGAGGAGTACTCATTGAGGAATTTTTATGATGTATGGTTTCCCAATCTTTCTCCCAGCGAATCTCTGTTGAAAAAAACCCAAGCGGCACATGATGAGCAGTCGTGGAAAACTTTCAAACGCATGTTCCTAACTGAACTCAAATCCCCAATGGCCAGCAAAGATCTGGATTTACTGGCGGCACTGTCTCATCATACCAATCTGTCCATAGGATGCTATTGTGAAGATGAATCTCACTGCCATCGTTCAATTTTAAGAGAACTCCTCATACAGAGAGGAGCGGATGTTAAATAATTTGAATTTACAAACTAATTAATGAATGCTTTTAAAAAAAATTTTGCCAAGTAATCGAAAAATTGAGAATGTTTGACGGTTATCAATTGCTATCACGCTATTTTCGGTGCGAATTTATCAAATTAACGGTATACCGTCTAAGTTTTTCAGATACGTTTTTCATTTCATAGATGGTATAAATTTTGTGATTGTATTTATCATTTTTAATATGGTTATCAATCGTCTGGTTGTTCGAGGAAAATTTCTTGATTCTTCCGTTATTCAAGATTATTATCTAACATAAAATGGCTGGAGCCGTTTAGAGTATTCGTATAAATATCGCGTGATATTATATAGCGGAGGACGTCATGAAAAGCATTTTTAGTTGGTTGATTATTATATTCGTCCTTGGTTTTATTTCCTGCAGAAACGAAATCACCTCACTTCAACCCACCAGTGCTCAGAATTCTCCGGTGGTAACCAATACCACTAATTGCTTTACTTATAGTGTAAATGCAAATCAGTTTTCGGACGAAAGCCAGAGTACTCTCAATTTCAGGTCAGATTCTTTGATCGTGACGCTTACCTGCAGTGAATATTTATCTGGCCAGGCCATCGTAGCGGTCAGAGATTCACTCAACGCCGTCATTTTTTCCGATACGGTTGTGTCGAATAAAACCATTACCGTGGTGGGTATGAAAACCAATCGACCAAAGTTGAGTCATGTGATGCTTGATAAGTTCACCGGTAAATTTGTCTTTACTCTGGTCGGACAATAGATTTAAGGGTGGCTCACCGTTTTGAAGAATAACGAGAGAGAAAGTGAGGATGGTAAAAAGAACATTACCACTCGACAGGGTATATGACCTCCTTGAACCGGGTCCGGTGGTATTACTGACCACGGCACGAGGTGAAAAAAAGAATATGATGACTTTATCCTGGTACACGATGATGGAATTTGAACCGCCGCTGGTGGGTTGCGTTATCAGTAACAGAAATCATTCATTTAATACATTGAAAACTTCCAAAGAGTGTGTGATTAATATCCCTACTGCAGAAATTTCTGAGAAGGTGGTGGGTTGTGGTAATACATCTTTACCCCCATCCCTGCGGCAAAAGTAGCCACCCCTCTGATTGATGAATGTTATGCAAATCTGGAAGGCCAGCTGGCCGACTCCACCATGGTAGATACATATTGTTTCTTTATTCTGGAGGTTATCAACGCCTGGATTGATCCGGCAGTGAAAGATAAACGCACGATTCATCATCTTGGAAATGGCCTGTTTATGGTGGCCGGAGAAAAACTCAGGCTAAAATCAAAAAGGAAGTGAGTTCAAAGTATCCTGTCATCATTTACTATTTTGTTTTATAGAAGTAGAGCGTTCTGAAAATCTAACACCTGCTATTTGACCCGAATGGAAAAAATAAAATGAAAGGATAACATTTCAGTCACATATTTCCTTATTCACCAATCAAAGGAAAACCCGATCAATATTACTGGTCGGGTTTTATTTTTTAAAAATTTACTGATTATCATTGCGTTTACGAAAACAGTTCCTGTTTAATCTTTCTTACTTTTACCGCCATTTGTCAGGCAGGCGTAAAGGCATTTTTAAGGCTAAAGAGAGTGATGGTGATGAGCCTATAGCACATCGGGGCCACAAATGCAAACTTAGTGGACGGTCAAATTAATCCTTCACGCAGCGCACTGAAAAACCAGATTCTTTATGGCCACTGCCGCGGCTGATTTGTGCGCTGTTGTAAAGCAGAAGACGTCCCCATGCTAAAGTCGCGCTATTCTCAGTGGCAGACCAGAAATGGGAATCATCACCGAGATTATCAAATGTACCGTCAAAGTAGCGATAGCCAGCCGGCAGAGCGGAGAAACCGCTGGAGTTGGTAGCGCCGGTGTTGGGGGCTCTCCATAGAATCGTATCTTTCAAAGCACCTCCGGCTACCAGCTCACCACCCAGAAAATCAACCAGCGTCTGCCAGTCCGTATCAGTAGCCACATGCCAGCCAACTGGCGCAATCCCTCGACTATCGACCAGCGCATACCAGTTGTACAATCGGCCATAAGGATTGACGTTGTTCGGATTATTATCATAATGGCAATAGGCTCCGCTGGTCATAGTAGCCCAAACGGAGTCAATGGTTACATTGGGAATTTCATCACCATTGCGGTAATGAGTCACTCTGAGATTTTCTACTAACCAGATCTGGCTTCCGATGGTGACCGTGTGATAAACATTACCGTCAATATCTGTCACCAGACCGGTATCGGGGGAGAAAGTAAAGGTAATACTGTCAATATCGGCCAGATTATAAACATCGGTGCCGCTGGCAGTATGAATATTCATGGTTTGCGATATGAGTAAAGGGCAAAATAAAAAAATGTATAAAATAGTTCTTCCCATTTTTATGTCCTTCATTTAATTAAAATCATCTTTTTGGTATGAATCGTATTCTGGTATTTGACAGAGTACAGATAAAGTCCACTGGCTACTTTGACTCCGCTTTCATTCAGCCCATCCCACGCCACTTGATATGTTCCAGCACCATGTTTTACGTTTTCGATAATTCTGACCAGACGACCGGAAATATCATAAATCTTTATCTCTACTTTTCCGGCTTCAGGAATTTGGTATTGGATGGTGGTACTGGGATTAAAGGGATTCGGATAATTTTGAAGTAATTTAAATGATTGAGCAATTTGAGTTGATTTTTTTGCATCCAGAGCGCTGACGATATTAGTGAAATCAATTCTGTGGATATCTGTTAATCGATACGTGATATGGGTTCCATTTTTGAGATATATATTCATATAATAAGTCTGAGAATATCCCCACTCAACCGCTATGAGAAAAGAAAGTATGACCAGGGGTGCTTTCATAAATCGCATTTTATAAGAATTTTTTTATGATCATGGCTCACGTGTTTAGCAGTCGCAGCGCATTAGAATAATAAATTTCTGAACTGTTACCCGAATATATTATACAAAAAATATATTCGGTATCACATTGACCTTTGCCACAAAATGTAAATAATATTCTCGACACTTCGGAATGGTAGATAATATTTTTTATGATTATTGCTTTAGCTCCGAAAAGATGTTTTGAAAATTGAGTATTTACAAACTGATTTCTATAAAAAATAAAACATTTACCTGACATGTCTTTTTTTCGTGTACCCTATCCCCTTGCCCCTTTCCCTACCGGTAGGGAAAAAGGTTGGGGTTAGGGTAAAGTGACTGCAAAAATAAATTATCAATGGATAGATAAGCTAATACTCCACATTTAATTTAAGGTTTAGATAAAATGACTTCTACATTTTGCATGTACTCAATTCGTAGTGAATATTGGTATTGCCTTCCAATTTTTAGGAGCTGAATCAATAATCATAATATTTTTTATTAAAGATATAATAAGCCAGATAGAAGCAATTATTTTTTAAATTCTGTGGAATTGCTTCAAAGGAAAATTATGAGTTAATTGTTTTATGCCAGGGCTTTACTTTGATCCCCAGAAAATAAAATAGATTTCTCGTTCTGGTTCAAGAGCATTCAGTTATGGATGGGTCGACAAAAATATATTCAAATCTATTCTTTATGATTCTAACAAGATTGAGGAATTCTCTCCAGTAAACTAATAATTTTTAAAGATAATCCTCTTCCAGTTTAAAATTTATATCTTCATTGTTGATGGTATGAAGTTTTGGGGTATAAATTGAGCAAATCCGGTTTACGCTCTCTAAAAAGAACGTAGAATTCATTAAGAGAATGCGATGAAAACATCTGCTGTAAATGATGAAACCGATGTGTGTTAGCGGTTAATTCCATCTCTTGTGGATATACAATTATTGAATTAAATTCATCTCAGATAAAAATCGAATGGAGGACGAATGAAAACCAATGGTAATATTCCTGTACTTTTTGTGGAGGGAAATTGTCTGGCTGAAGCATGGGAAAAATCTCTGATAGAGGTGCATGAAAAGGGATGTGATATCAAAACGGAATATGATCGTCCAGAAGACCCGCCCAGTAAGGATTGCACGATGATGATCGTTATCAAAGATCCGTTGGCAGAGCCCATGATTCATAAAGATATTCCCGGTGGGCTGGAGGACCTTCAGGAATATGTTTTAGAAGTTCTGGATGGAATTAAAGATCATCTGGTGCGGGATTCGGCGGCCGATAAAGAGGATACCCGATGGGAATATACCTATCACCAGCGGTTATTTACTTATACCATACCTGGAATAAAAGAAATATATGATCAGATAGAATTAATCGTACAGAAGTTATCACAAACTCCCCATTCTCGGCGTGCGCAGGCCATTACCTGGAAAGTGTGGGATGATAATTTCTGCAATGATCCCGCCTGCCTGCAAAGCATCTGGTGTCGTTTGGTATCGGATTCCAGGAACACCTGGTATTTAAACACCAATGTTCGATTCCGTTCCAATGATGCTTATAAAGCCGCTTTCATGAATATGTTCGCCTTGATCCAGCTGCAATTGAGAATTGCTGAAAAGATTTCACGCCGGATAGGTAAAGAAGTAAAACTGGGACGGTATGTTCATCAGGCTGACAGTTATCATATCTACGGATCATATTTTCAGGAATTTGAAAAACGATTTATCAGTGCGCTTAAGACTCGAACTTTTGACGAACGCACCTACCGATACGAGGACGTCAAGTTTATGATGGAGGCAGCCATACCAGGAATTCTGGAAAAAGCATCACGGATGGTATGAAGAGAATCTAGGCGAGTGAAAATTGTTTCGATAAGGTTGATATCGATTTCATCATAGAAGTGTTTATAAATATTGAACCTTAAAATAATGGCTTTAAAGATTATCTTCGCGTATTTTTCATCGAATTCAAAAGAATATATAACATGAAAAACTTTTCGATCCTCTTATTCGTTTTATGCGCAATTACTATTACCTATGGGCAGTGGTTACAGCAAAAAAGTGGGACTTCTGAACATCTTTATGCCAATAATAGCTGGTGAATATACTGAATGCAGAAAACTAATGCACATCAAGTAAATGGGAGGTACCTGGTAGACTGTTGATTTGATTTAATTGTGCGATTGGCTGTCGATGACCGCGCTCAAAGTATGCGGTGATTATCTCTATGATCAGAAATGGATAAAACAGGGCGAATATAAAGTATGGTGGATAGCAACCATAAACTGGATTTTGAATAATTCTCAGTTTATTTTTTGCTATGAAAAAGACGGCGATCTATATCGGTACTTCCGGTTGGTACTATGACCACTGGGAAGGGATATTGTATCCAGTCGGTCTGGCTAAAACCAGAAGGTTCGAAATGTATATCCAGAATTTTAATGCGGTGGAAATTAATGCCACCTATTACCGGTTGCCCTCCACTACCATGGCCACAGGATGGTATAAAAAAGCTCCTGAAAAATTCCGATATGCGGTAAAAGCACATAAAGATATAACCCATCGGCATAAGCTGAGAAATGCCAACGAATCTTTACAACGCTTTTTGCAAGCCATTTCGCCTCTCGGGAAAAAATTAGGAGTGATTCTTTTTCAGCTTCCTCCCTCTTTGAAAAAAGACGATTCCCTGCTGAGAGACTTTTTGAATCTGCTTCCTCCGTCGCCGGCAACCTGTTTTGAGTTTAGACACCCCTCGTGGGAATGCGACGAAATCTATGAAATTTTGCATCAGGCTGGTACCGGGCATGTGGTGGTGAGTAAAAAGGATTATCCGTTTGTCGAACAACATACCGCAGACTTTGCTTATTATCGCCTGCATGGCCCGGAGCAGTTTTGTGCCTCTTCCTACAGCGATGAGTGGCTACATTCGTTGAGTGAACGCCTGCTTCATCTGGCCGGCAAAGGTCTTGTCAGTTATGTTTTTTTTAACGATGACATTGGCGGGCATGCGGTTCATAATGCCCGCCGTCTGCAAGAGTTTTTAACACATCGCAGAGGAGAATAAAATGAAATATTTTCGTTTTTTTATGTTGTGTATTCTCCAATTCTATCTTTCTATTCAATCCACCTCTGCTCAACAGATTCGCTTTTTTCCAGTATCTGACACCGTTCTGACCATCGATGGCTGTACAGGTCCTGAAATAATATGTTCGATTTCTCCGGGTATTTATTCGGATAGCATCATTATTTCACCGGGATTCAACACCCGATTGGAATATGTGGATAGCCTGGGACAGAATCACCCAATCGATAGATGCTTTTTTCTGGTCGACGATAGTTTACATCAGTTTGATTATGAATTATGGTATTATCCACGAGGTGTATTGCCTTACTTTCACCAAATTCCTTTTGATTCGGCATTTATCACCTGGGATGAATACTATGATTTAGAACTGATTGCCACTTCGCAGGGAGTCCATGTGGATTCACTCTATCAATTCTTCAAATCTGTCGCGGGTTTGGGTATAGGTGAAAACCACCATGAAAATATCAGCCATGAAATTCTCCTGTATCCCAATTATCCGAATCCCTTTAATGCTATCACAACCATCAATTTCTTTTTAAGAAAAAAATCCAAAGTAGAATTAAAAATTTTTAACAATATCGGTCAAGCGATTGCCACTATCCTGAATGAAGAGAAACTACCGGGGAATTATTTGATAAACTGGAATGCAGAAGATTTAAGCTCCGGGATTTATTACATTTATTTATCCGGTGAAAGCTACTGTGCGGCACAAAAGTGCTTATTATTAAAATAATGTAGATGAACCGATTCTACAAATTTTCACTGGGAGAGAAGAAGAGAAATGTGCTGGAAATTGCTTCGATTATGTGAAGTGCCAAAAAATTATCTCTGAAAGGATCACGATTATTTTAAATAAATCTATGCAACCTGTAAAAAAAATAGAAAGGTACTCTTATGGAAAAGCACATTACCACCGTCGCGATTCTCCACATTGGATTGAGCGTTTTCTTTATCATCCTGGGTATTTTTTTAATGATTCTATTAACCAGCGTCGGGATTATCTCCAATGATAATGAAGCACGAGGCATTTTATGGATAATAGGTACCGCAATTGGTAGTTTTCTATTTATTATTTCCATTCCAGGTATCATTGGGGGAATAGCCTTGTTGCGCTATAAAAACTGGGGTCGTATCCTTGTTCTGATTCTTTCTGCAATCGATCTGGTGAATATCCCCTTAGGTACTGCTCTTGGCATCTATTCAATTTGGGTTCTGGTACAACCGGAAACAGTAGCATTGTTTAACAAATAGTTTGTATTCGGTAAGAATTAGAAAATCAGATGAAAAAGAATGGTATTTAAATGTACCCTGAAATTTTACGGATCCAATACAATATCCAGATATTATGATAATCCTGCATCTTTAAAATCTGTTGCTGTCCAGTGTTTTGGCACAAATTATAGATGGGATTATATGTAAAGTTTACCAATGGATTCTGATTTTTCTGATATTTCTGAGTCGCAATGTAAAATTTCTGGTTATCAGGATACAGTGTTCGCAAATACTGGTCGCCTGAGATGAAATCGTATTTTGATTGATAACTGTAAATCGAAAATAAAGAAATTATCTTTCAAACCTGTAATTAAGTATTACCTTCATTTTCTTCTGACAGAGTTTAGAAACAAGCAAAGGTTCAAAAAATCTTTAAATGCAACAGAAACGCCGGCAAAAAAGAAAATGTTTAGTCACATGTCAATTTGAAAATTATCTCATCAGAAATTTTCCAGGAAGTTGTTTTTTACCAATAACACGAATGGCAATTCTGATGTTTTTGTTTTTTTTCTATCCGATCATGCACCGACTCAATTCCAGATTGATTATGAAGTAAAATTTAAATAACCTGAATATTTCCTGAAAAACAATCATTGTTATCGTCGATGATATGAGATTATATTTAGAAAGTTTCATACGAATAACCACTTTAAAGAAAAGGAAAATTATGAAAACCTGGATATTTCTACTAACATTATTCTCTCTATTAAATGCTCAGAATGTAATTGAGATTACGGTGAAAGGAATCAGCGATCAGCAAAATGATGGAGCCCAGCAAGATCGTCTGGAAGCCATTATGGACGCCAAGCGTCAGGCTTGTGAGAAAGCAGGATTGTTCATTGAGTCCAGAACGACACTAGAAAATTTTCAGGTTGTTTACGATCTGGTGGAGACTCAGGCTGCCACGGTATTGCTTCCCGGATTTCAACTGGTAGAGATCGGTTATGTACAGGATGGCACCTATCAGGTCGTGCTGAGTGGGAAAATTAAAATCCTGGATGAAGAAAAAGATATTAGCACCAAAGAGATGCGATATGCCAAATCACTTAGAGATCGCGGAAAACATGCTGAATGCGAAGCCATTCTTAAGAAATACATTGACACTTCTGACCCCCAGATCTCGGATGAATTGAAAGAAGAAGCCTTTTATTATTATCTCAAATGGGGTTATGCCTGGAATCTTCAGGAAAGCGTTCAAAAATTTGCGGCTTTCTATCCCGAAAGTAAATATTTACCGGGCCTGAAGTCTTTCGCTGATTTTGCCGTAAAACCTTGCTATACTTATAACGCCACGTATAAGGCAGATGCGGGTGACTGGAAACCAGCAAATCTACTGCAAGATGAAATAAAGTTCTCTCAATCCCTTCATCTTGCTGCCGATACTATCGTTTTTAAAAATTTTAAGGGGCAGGATCAAACGATTTTAGTTGATATAAATTTATTTTCCGATGCGGAGAAAAAAGCCACCACCGCATATTCTCTAAAGATTTCTCATTATGACGGGAATTTGATTCAACAGCCGATCACTGAAGCCTTGAAAGTGATAGAGGATCGGTTCAGAATTTTCCAGTCTGGTGGATCAACCACCTTCCAGCATAGCAGTTCGGGAGTGCAATTTAATGATTACAAATTGAGCCATTTTCAATTTAATGGTGATGTGCCGGTGGGAAAGGGACCATTTACTCAACAGCTTAAATTTGAAATTCATCAGATTTCTTATTAGGGGTGGCTGAAAGAATGAGATAGAAACTTTGTCCATCACCTTGATGAGAATATTGTTTCGTGAATCAGGAGATGAAACATTAAAATACCATTCACTTTTTATTTTATAACCAGCAAAATTAGCGATCTACCGCACAAAGTTTTATTTGGCTGGCTGGGATCGGCGCTGTGGTTATTGATTATCCCTTTGAAATTAATCAGATTATTTCACTCCTCTCTTTTACAACTCATCAATAATCATCTTCCCAGTTTTCTGGGTTCCGGTGGGTTGTTATTAGTCCTGTTGTCAGCCAAAGGTATCGTATCCAATTTAAAGGTCTATCAAGCGTTGGTTCTTACCGTCTTTATTTCAGTTTTGATTGAATATCTTCAATCATTCCACGACCTGGAATTCTGGCAAAAGTGTATTATGTTTTTGATGAAAAAGATATAGCTTT